>JBGPHB010000137.1:0-8274 GCA_041484155.1 Bryobacteraceae bacterium | reverse complement strand
GGAGTTTCTGGTGGCCAACACCGACGTGCAGGCACTCCAGGCCTCGCAGGCGCCGGTGAAAATCCAGCTTGGCGCGAAACTCACCAAAGGACTTGGGGCCGGCGCAAACCCCGAAATCGGCAAACGCGCGGCGCTCGAAGACACCGAGAAAATCATCGATCTGCTGGAAGGCGCGGATATGGTGTTCGTCACGGCGGGCCTCGGTGGCGGCACGGGGACGGGCGCGGCGCCGGTGGTGGCTTCCCTCGCCAAGGAGCTGGGCGCGCTCACGGTGGCCGTGGTCACCAAGCCCTTCGCCTTCGAAGGACCGAAACGGCGCAAACAGGCCGAGCTTGGCTTGGCGGAGCTGGCGAGCGTGGCCGACACGGTGATTACGATTCCCAACGATCAGCTTCTGGAGCTGGTTCCCAAAGGCACCAGCTTCTTCGAATCGTTCCGTGTCGCCGACGATGTGCTGCGGCAAGCGGTGCAGGGGATCAGCGACATCATCACCACGCCCGGCCTGATCAATCGCGATTTTTCGGACATCCGCACCATCATGCTGGGCATGGGCTACGCGATGATGGGCACGGCTTCGGCGCACGGTGAAAATGCGGCAGTAGAAGCCGCCGAGAAGGCCATCAGTTGCGCGCTGATGGAGGCCGGCGGAGTGCGCGGGGCGCGCGCGGTGCTGATTAACATCACGGGATCGGCCCAGTTGAGTCTGCACGAGGTGAACGAGGCGTGTACGCTGATTCGGCAGGCGGCCGAGAACGAAGATGTGCAAATCAATTTCGGCGTGGTCTTGAACGAGGCGATGGGTGAAGAGGTGAAAATCACCGTGATCGCCACCGGTTTCCAGCGCGAGAATCTCCCTGCGATCGAGCGGCGTGCGGTGGGGGTTGCGACACCGGCGCCAGTCGACCCCGTGCCCCAGATGGAACTTCCGCAACCCGAGCCGGTGTACGTCGAGGCTCCCCCGCCGGAGCCGGTCTACGAAGAACCGCCGCTGACCATGGCCGCCGCTGCGAACGGCCACACGGTACCCGAACCGCTGTTCGACGATCTGGACGTCCCGGCGATTCTGCGGCGAGACCGGAGAATGGTGCAGTAGTACCGGCCTCGCGCACACTGGCGGCCCGCTTCATGACTGTCGCGGTTCGGCATCGGCGCTCTGCGCAATCAGCCACTTACTGAACCGCGACCGTGAGGGAGCGGGCGCAGTCGGTAGGCCAACTCCGCCGTGATACACTCAGTGTTCCTTGGCCACGAATAGCGACACCACGGAGAGCGCAGCGCAACTCGCCCGAGGCTGGCGAATGTGGGTGCCCGTGGTGGTGATGATGACGTGCTCCTGGCTTTCTTACATCGATCGCCAGGCATTGGCGGTCATCTCGCCGATGATTCTCAAGGACACCGGCTTGAGCGCCAAGTCCTATGCGGACGCCGTCTCCGCGTTTTCGTTCGCCTACATGATTGGGAACCCGCTGTGGGGTTCGCTGCTCGACTACGTCGGCCTCCGCGTCGGCATGTTCGTGGCGGTGGGGATCTGGACGCTGGCGAGCGCATCCCATGCGTGGATGGCCGGATTCCTGGGTTTCGCCGTGGCGCGCGCGGTGCTCGGCTTCGGCGAAGGCGCCACCTTTCCCGGCGGCCTCAGAACCGCCGCGGACTCCTTACCCCGCGACCGGCAATCGCGCGGGATGGCGGTTTCCTACAGCGGCGCATCGACCGGAGCGATTGTCGCCCCACTGCTGATCACGCCAATTGCGCTTCGGTTCGGCTGGCGCGCGGCGTTTTTGGCGACTGGCGTATTGGGAGTCGCATGGCTGGTGGTTTGGTGGACGGTGGCTCGTCCGCCGTTGTTGCCTTCGGTCCGGCGGGTGGCGAGCAAGATCGAGTGGCCGAACATGCGAGAGCGGCGCTTTTGGTTGCTGGTCATCAATTTTGGACTGGGAGGCGCGGCTCTCGGGCCGTCCTTGTATCTGAGCCCACTGTACTTGAACGGCGTCATGGGTCTAACGCAGGCGGAACTGGGAAGAATTCTCTGGTTTCCGGCGGTGATCTGGGAACTGGGTTATTACTTCTGGGGCTGGGTGGCGGACCGCTTCGTGCGCGACGAACCGCGACCCGTGCGTCTATATCTTTTCCTGACGGTTCTGGCATTGCCGACGGCGTTGTTGCCCAGAACAAGTTCCTGGATCGCCGTAGTGGGGCTATTTTCCTGGGCGATGTTCATCGCGGTTGCGTTCATCGTGCTGTCGTTGCATCTGGGCGCGCGCGCCTATCCGAGGGACCAGACCGGTATGGTCGCGGGAGTCGGGTCCGGCGCGTGGTCGGCGGTCGTGGCGATCCTATTGCCGATTTATGGGCGGTGGTTCGATCTGCATTGGTATGGAGTGACGTTCTTTTCCCTGAGCGTGATCCCGGTGCTGGGAACGGCGCTCTGGTTGTGGGTCGGGCGCGCGGCGGGGCCGAAGTCGAGAGTTGCCCTTTGACCCCGCCCTGACGGGCGGGGCTTGGTCGTGCGTTTATAACCCCCGTGTTTGCAAACGCCGGTTGGCGACGCCGCCGGTCAACCATGTCGACAAGCCCCGCCCGTCAGGGCGGGGTTGCCAGAAACCGGGAATCTACTCTCGCTCCTGCAATTGCTCCAGATACCGATAAACGGCCGTATGATCCGCCTTCGGCGGCAGCGCCTTGGCCGCATCCGCCCAGAAGTCCCGCTCACTCCGCATCATGGGAACGTCCAGCTTAAGATGCTCCGCCAGCTCGGCGCCCAGTCTCAAATCCTTGGCCATCAGGGTGGCGAAGAAGCCCGCCGCGTAGGTTTCCGAAACAACGAACTGCTTGCCCTTCACCTCGGTCGCATTGTTCTTGGCAGTGCCCGCGTTCATCACGTCGACCATCAGATTTGGATCCAGCCCGAATTTGCGGCCCACCAGCAGCGCTTCGCACATCGCCACCAGCCCTGCGGCGGACATGAAGTTGTTGAGCAGTTTCATGGCGTGTCCCGAACCGCTCTTCCCGATCAGGTGAAGTGAATTCCCCATCGCTTCGAACAGCGGACGACAGCGCTCGATGAGCGCCGGGTCGCCGCCTGCCATGATCGCGAGCTTGCCTTCGACCGCCCGCTTCACGCCGCCCGAAATGGGAGCGTCGAGGAGCGCGATGCCGCGCGCGGCCAGCGCCGGCCCCAGGGTCTGGGTGTCGATGGGCGAACTGGTGCTCATGTCGATCACGATGGCGCCGGAACGAAGCGCGCCGGCAGCCCCGTTCGGCTCACCTAGCATCGCTTCCCTGACGATGCCGCCATGGGGAAGCATCGTGATGAGGACTTCGGCGCCTGTGGCGGCGTCGGCAGACGAAGAACAGGCGGCTCCTCCGTTCTTCGTGATGAATCCGGCCAGCGTGTCCGGAGTTGCATCGAACACACGCAACTTAAATCCTGCCTGGGCCAGGCGCCCCGCCATCGGCGCCCCCATCATGCCCACGCCGATGAACGCGATCGTCGTGGGAGGTGCAATCTTCGACATACGCCTAGATGCCCATTTCCTTGAAGACTTCCCGGGCGATACGGAAGCTGTCCACGCCCGCCGGGACGCCACAGTAGATGGCGACTTGCAGGAACACCTCCTTGATCTCGTCTTTCGTGAGCCCGTTGTTGATCGCGCCCTTGACGTGCATCTTGACCTCGTGCGGCCGGTTGAGGGCCGAGATCATCGCCAGATTTATGATGCTGCGCGTCTTGCGATCCAGGCCGGGACGGCCCCAGATCTCACCCCAGCAGTATTGGGTCACCAGCTCCTGCAGCGGTCGATTGAAGTCATCGGCCGTCGCGATGGCGTTGTCTACAAACTCGGCTCCCAACGTTTGGCGGCGGATGGCCAGACCCTTCTCGTACATCTCTTTGTCCACTGTGTCTCCTTTGTCTTATGAATCAGAAGGAAGCAGAATAACACAGTGTCCGAGAAGTGGGGCGGGTCTCCAGACCGGCGAGCCGGCAGGCGTGCCGGCTTTTTTCGGCCGCATCGGGACAAGAAAGCCGGCCTGGAGGCCGGCTCGTCCTACAGAGCTGAGCCGCAACCCAGGACTTGTACCCCAGCGGAACCCCGCCCTGACGGGCGGGGCTTGCGGGGTGTAGTAAACGCCCGACAAAGCCCTGCCCGTCAGGGCGGGGTTCCGTTCGGAAATGTACGCGGTCAATTCTTCGCAGCGTGCGAGGATTTCGAGCTCTCGTAGTACATTTTCGCAGCCAGCAGTACAGCAGGCAGCGGCCTACCGGGGCTTCACCGCGATGTCAAAACTGTCCCTGAGCACGACGGTAAGGCTCTCCGCTTCAGGATCGGCAACCCGGTACATCGCGCCCTGCAGGCGATCCTTCTCGACGGTGAGCTTTACGTAGTGGTAGTTGGGAAACACGACGCTCTGGTAGAGATCCTCCGGCGTCCGTTCGACGAAGTAGGGCGGGGCGCCGCCCCCACCGGATACCAGGTACATCACGCCCTGGTAGAGATTGCGTTCGTAGTTGTGGATGTGGCCCGCGCTCACCAGGAAGCGCGCATGGGAACTCAACGCAACCTTCGAGAGATAATCGCGCAGAGCGATCTCATTGGGACGGGGATTGTGGTCAGCCCGGTAGTGGTCTTGGATATCGGCCACGGGAGGATGATGCACCGACACAATCACAAAATCGATGGAGGACGGCAGTCCGTCGATTTGCTGTTCCAGCCAACGGGCCTGATCGCCACCCGGCAGCAGTGAAGTATCGCTATCCAGTGCGATCACGTAGACCCGCGATCCGAGCTGCGTGGAATACCAGCGCCGGTTCCGCATTTCCGGAAACGTATTCCACCAGTTCTCCAGGCCCACCTGTGGGTCGCCACGAAATTCGTGATTCCCCAACGCCGGGAACACGCGTATGCGGGCGTCGCGCCAAGGCTTCGTCTCGGCCTGGAATACCGTGTAATCGGTCTGGACGTCGCCGGCCAGGGGTATGTCGCCGTTCATGACGATCGCGGCGGGGCGCTCCGCGGCGATCTGCTTCACCAGCCACTGGCGGACTCTAGGGTTTGTCAACCGGACCTCTGCCGGATCGGTAAACCGCTGGTCTCCGTAGGCGACGAGGGTCAGCGGGCTGGCCAATTGGCGATCTTCGACGCGAAAAGTCGGTCCCGGTGCGCTGAGCAGCTTGTCGGTCGGAAGAGTGGCTGCCGTCTGGGCAAGCAACGCAAGTGGGACGCCCGTGAGAAGGAGTACGAGTTTCATTGAGCGGCGCATCTATCCTCTCATGTTGGCACGATCCCGAGCGCCAAAAGGATCACCTATCGGGTCCATTCAAAGATTGAATGTTGTTCCGGGCTCTCCGGTGGGGTTACCGGGGTTATTCTGAAAATAACGTGAGTCCGAAGGAAGTCCTGGAATTTGCGAGGAAGACTGGCGTCAAGCAGTTGGACCTGCGATTCTCCGATATTCCCGTCGCGCAGCACCACATTTCCTGTCCCATCACCGAACTTACCGAAGAATCCTTCCAGGATGGTTTCGGCGTGGACGGCTCGCGCATTCAGCCCTGGGCGCCGGTGGAGGAAATCGACCGGCTTCTGATCCCGGATCCCGACACGGCCTTCGTCGATCCCTACTTCGAAGTCGCTACGCTCGTGATGATCTGCGACGTGATCGACCCCATCACCCGGCAGAATCACCACCGGGATCCTCGCTCGATTGCCAAGAAGGCGGAGCTCTACCTAAAGAACGCGGGCGCGGGCGACGCCGCCCATTTCAGCGCTGAAGCCGAGTTCACCGTTTTCGAGGGGGTCCGTTTCGATCAGGATCAGCGCGCCGGGTTTCATTTCGTGGATCCCTTGCGAACCAGGATGGTAGAGACGAGGCTCGAAATCGATCGGCGCCACGACACTCTGGTGAAGTCCGCCGACAACATGATCCTGTACAAGTACGTTGTCCGCAACGGCGCCTGCCGGCGCGGCAAGACGGTTACGTTTATGCCCAAGCCGCTTTTTGGGGAACGCGGAAACGGCATGCCCACGCGCCAAAGTGTGTGGAAGGGTGGCGAGCCCCTTTTTGCCGGCGATGGATATGGCGGGCTAGGCCCGATGGGACTGCACTACATCGGAGGCTTGCTGAAACACGCTCGCGCGCTGTCGGCGATCGTCGCTCCTACAACCAACAGCTACAAGCGTCTTGTGGCAGACGGCGAGGCCCCGGTCCATCTGGCGTACTCTCGCCGCTTCGGTTCGGCCGCGTGTCGAATCCCGCTACCCGGCGGCATCGAATTCCGTCCTCCCGATCCATCCTCGAATCCCTATCTCGCTTTCTCCGCGATGCTCATGGCGGGTCTCGACGGCGTCCTCAACCAGATCGATCCGGGCGAACCGCTGGAGGAGATGACTAACATTCCGACGATGCCCTCGTCGCTCGAGGAAGCGCTCGATTGCCTCGACGAAGATCACGACTTCCTGATCAAGAGCGACGTCTTCAGCGAGGATCTTCTGGAGACCTTTATCGAATACAAGCGCAGAATCGAATCCGATGCAGTCCGGGTGCGGCCGCATCCCTATGAGTTCGAGCTCTATTACGACGTATAACTAGTGAGGAAGTCCTATCTTATCAATTTGTTAGGGACTGCGGATGGGATTGATACTGTATAAAAATTTCATGAATGGAACGAATCCAAAGAATCGATTGGATATGCCGAAAGGTCGCTGCTACAATCGAATCCACGTTCAGTAACTAGCTAACATCCACGGCGCTTCCTGCAAAGGGATCGCTTTTCCAAGGAGAGTCTCACTTGAAAAACAACTGCACCCGTATTGTGTCCAAAGGAATGGTCCTTCTTGCCCTGGCAGGACTCGCGCACGCTCAGAATCCGCCTGCGGCGCCGGCACCTGCGGACCAACAAACTCCGGCGCAGACGCCTCCGGCCGCTCCCGCTCCGCCCACCTGGTCCGTGGGTCCGATCGATTTCAGCGGGTTGATCGACGGCTACTATAGCTGGAACTTTAACCACTCTTCCGCGGGGAATCAGCTTTACAACTTCAATACGCAGGCGAACCAGTTCAGCCTGAACATGGCCAAACTCAGTTTGTCCCACGCGGTGGACCCGGTGGGCTTCCAGGTCGATTTCGGTTACGGAAAGGCCTTTGAGATCATCCACGCCGGAGAAACAGCCACGGGACTCCATAACGTCGAGCAGGCATTCGTAAGTTGGAAGCCCAAGGGGAAGGATAGCGGCTTCCAGTTGGACTTCGGAAAATGGGTGACCAGCGCGGGCGCGGAAGTGATTGAGTCCAACACGAACTGGAACTATTCCCGCTCGCTATTGTTCGCCTGGGCGATTCCGTATTATCACTTCGGCTTGCGAGCGACCGAGACAAAAGGGCACTTCACGGGCGGTTTTCAGGTGGTGAACGGCTGGAACAATGTGGAGGATAACAACAGCGGCAAGACCATCGGCATCATCGGGAACATTACCAGCAAAAAGGTCTCCTGGCTCAACAACTACTACACAGGGCCCGAGAATCCCGGCACCAATAAAGGTTTCCGCAACCTGTATGACACGACTGTGTTGCTGACGCCGGCCGATGCCTTCAACGCCTACATCAACTTCGACTACGGCCGGAACAAGAGCTTCGATGGCAAAGTCGGCACCACCGCCGACTGGATCGGTATCGCCGGCGCCGCCAAGTGGCAGATGAACGGCAAGAATGCCCTTACCCCGCGTATCGAGTGGTTCAAGGATAAAGAAGGTTTCTCGACCGGCACCAAGCAATCGCTCAAGGAGTTCACCCTGACCTACGAGTACAGGTGGGTGGAAGGACTATTTACGCGTTTCGAATACCGGCACGACTGGTCCGACGTGGACTTCTACAACCGGGGCAGCAATCCCGGAGCGTCGAAGAACCAGGACACGCTCACCGTGGCCGTAGTGGCTTTCTTCGGACCGAAGCGGTAACTGATAACGCAGAGACGTAATGCCAGGGCAGGCCGAGAGGCCTGCCCTTTTTTTTGCGAAGCCCGGTTGGACTCTGATACCATCGGTTTTCATCCAAACCACGCAGGAGGTTCACATGGAAACCGCTATCGCTAACGTCGTCGACACTCAGGCCACGCCCGCGACAGAGATGATTTCGAGCGGCCAGATTGTCGCCAAAATGCTGAAGCAGGAAGGCATCCGGCACATCTTCACTATTTCCGGCGGCCACATTGTCGACATCTACAACGGATGCATTGACGAGGGGATCGAGATCATTGACGTACGCCACGAGCAGGTGGCGGCGC
>JBGPHB010000136.1:0-8297 GCA_041484155.1 Bryobacteraceae bacterium | reverse complement strand
CCTGAACTGATTCTGCACGACTTAGGCCAGTTCCGGCCTGTCTCATGACGAACTTGGGATAACGTGGCCGGCCTCCGGCAGAAAGCGCACCTCAGCGTGTTCCAGCCGTTGCTTGGTCTCTTCAGAATCGAGCAGCACGTCCTTACCGCCCACGATCGCAATTACGGGCATCGTGAGCCGATTCAGCGCGGCATCGCTGAAGATAGGCAGCTTTGCCCTGCGCGGCCGGAAATGCTCTTGGATGAGTGACACGAAGTCCATGAATTTTTGAATCGCTGGAGCGACCTTAGCGGGCGGGCGCCCGAGTATCATTTCCCTCATCTTGCGCTTGCCCCAACGGCCCAGCATCCGCAGAGGCAACGTCTTGAACAAAACGCCCATCTTCTGGCGACCCACACCGCCAGGACAGAGCAAAGCGAGGCGTTCGACGCGCTCCGGCCGCCGAATTGCATAATCCAGCGCCAGCCACCCGCCGAGCGACACGCCCACGATCGAAGCGCGCGCTAGCGATAGCCCTTGCATCACGTCGTCCAACCATAGCGCATACGCTTCGGAATCGAGAGGCGGGCGCGAGGGCGCGCTCAAACCCGGCTCGCCGATCAGGTCGACGGCATAGACGCGAAAGTGCGCCGCCCACGCCGCGACGTCGCCCATCCACATCACCGCGTTTCCTGCCGAGCCGTGAAAGAGCAGCAACGGCGGTCCCTGTTCGTCGCCACACGCCACGATGAACGTCTCTCCTTCGCGCGTCGGGACGCGCAACTGTTGGTTTGCGACAGGCCAATATTTTAGGAACGTCAGATAGCGCTCGCGAACCGCGCGCGCACCCTCGTCGGATCTGTATATGTTGGTCATGCTCTAAGGCTCCTTTGGATCGAGATCGGCGAATGCGAGTTTGATGGCGTGGTCGCGCACATCCTCCGGCCATGCAGCGATAAGATCGCTGAACCGGCGCCGGTCGTAGGCGAACAGTGCTCGCGCGGCTTCTTCGAAGCCTGGCAGGTTGCCGGCGATAGCCGACATAAAGTGATAGGCGGCTTCCTGTGCCGCCCGGATTCGATCCCGGTCGCCGCTGGTACGGCGTGCCTCCTCCACCAGCTTGCGCAGGGCCACGGACGCACCGCCCGGCTGCGAACTCAGCCAGTCCCAGTGGCGAGGCAAAAGCGTCACCTCGCGAGCGACGACGCCCAGCTTCGGACGGCCCCGGCCGCGGAGTTCCACGGCAGGTTGATCCATTTCGACGGGCGGCGCGGGCGCGACACGTTGCGACAGGCGCGCTAAGACCTCGTCCGCGGTCCCCCGGGTATCGAGGTCGATCACGCGGCCGGTAGCATCGTCATAGATCAAGACCGCTCCGTTTTCGGCATTCTTGGCTGCCAGGGCGACCTCGTGCAGCGGGCCGGTCGCCAGGCGCTTATGACCGTCGAAAGCTGCGCAGGGTTTGAGCAGAGCCTCATTCATGGATGTATTATATCCGGGTATAAATATATTTGTAAATATCACCCGGATAAAAATTGCAATATTGACATGGGACCGTACCGCCGATAGAATGTAAGTAAGTACTCACTTATGAACACCGCCCAGACTGCTTCCGTCGTACCAGCGCACGCTGCGCGAATGTCGGGCGTGGATCGCCGCGGCCAGATCATTCAGGTCGCGATCCAGTTGTTTTCCAAACGCGGCTTCGGAGGCACCACCACCAAGCAAATCGCCGAGGCAGCCGGCGTGAGCGAGGCGATCATTTTCCGCCACTTCGCCAGGAAGCGGGATCTCTACAACGCCATCCTGGACCACAAGTTTCAGGAAGCCGGGAGGGATGCCCTTCTGGAAGAGCTTCAGCGATTGGCGGACCGCCGCGAGGACCAGTTGATCTTTCGCTCGGTGGTGAAATGGATTCTCGAAGCGCAGCGCAACGATCCGGCCTTTCACCGGCTGATCCTCTACTCCGGGCTGGAGGGTCACGAGTTTTCGAAGATCCTGCATAGCCGAGGGCTACCGTTCCGAACCTTTTTGCGCGACTACATCATCAAACGGCAGAGTGAGGGCGCGTTTCGAGAGTTCGATCCGGAGTTGCTGATCCTGTGCGTGTTTGCGATGCCCGCTCACTTCAACATGCTGACCAGGCTGTTCGGCTTCGATGTGGTGGCGGTTTCCGACGAAGAAGCCACGGAGACGTTCAGCCAGATCATGCTGGCTGGCATTCAGAAGAAAAAGTCGAAGAGTTAGTCATGTTTATAACCAAGCATCATATTTTGCTGATCTTACTTTCCGCCTGCCTGCTGGCTTCTTGCGGCCGTCCCGGCTCGAAGAATGCGGTTCAGGCCGCCGAAACGAAAGCGGTCCGCGTCGGTACGGCGCCGGTGGTCGCGCGCCAGGTGGCCATCTACATTCAATCCAGCGGAAGTTTCGTCGCGGATGAGAAATCCGACGTGGCTCCGCCGGCCGCGGGCCGCATCGAGACGACGCCGGTGAACGTGGGCGCTTTCGTCCAGCAGGGGCAGGTGATCGCCACGCTCGATGACCGCGAGGCCAAGCTCCGCCTGCAACAGGCGCTCGCCAATCAGTCGCAGGCTGAGGCCGCGCTACGCCAGTCGCAAAGCAAGATCGGCCTTGGCGAGGACGCAAAGTTTGACGCGACCATCGTGCCGGAGGTTCAGTCTGCCATGGCCGCCTACCAATCGGCTGCCGCGCAGGCAAAACTCGCTCTGGCGGACGAAAAGCGTTACGCCAACCTGGTCGCGACGGGCGATGTGTCTCAAAGCAACTACGAAAAGCAGCGCACCCAGGCGGAAACCGCGCAAGCCCAGGCCGACGCGGCGAAAAAGCAGTATGAGACGGCGTTGAACACCGCCCGCCAAAACTATCAAAGCGTCGGAGGCGCCGAGGCTTCTCTCGCCGGCGTCCGTTCCCAGTTGGCGCTGGCTCAGAAGGCCGTCGAGGACACCATCGTCCGCGCGCCCATGTCGGGATATGTCAGCGATCGCCCGATTGCGGTCGGGGAGTACGTGTCCGCGTCCTCTAAAATCGCAACGATTCTGCGGGCCAATCCCATCAAGCTGCATCTTCAGCTTTCCGAAGCCGAGGCAGCCCGGCTGCGCGTGGGCATGTCGGTCGCGGCCCGGGTGGCAGCGTACGGGGATCGGGATTTCGCCGGGCGGGTCAAGGTGGTTGGTCCCGCTGTCGACCCGACTTCGCGCGCCATCATCGTCGAAGCCGAATTCAACAGCCCCGATCTGACGCTTCGCCCCGGCATGTTCGCCACCGCCCGGATTGTACTGCCCGAGGGACAACAAGGTTTGTTCGTTCCCGTTTCATCCGTGCTCACGGATGCCACCACCAGCTCTTCGCAGGTATTTGTCGTCGAGAGCGGAAAGGCGCGAATCAAAGTGGTCCGTGTCGGCGAAGCGGACAACGGAATGCTCCGGATATTATCGGGCGTCACCGCCGGCGCGACGGTCGCGACCAGCAACCTGAAAGACCTGTATGACGGCGCGGTGGTTGTGAACTAGTCAGAATGAAAAAGTTTCACGCAAAGACGCAAAGGCGCAAAGAACCCAAACACGCTTCGTTCTTCTTTGCGAACTTTGCGTCTTTGCGTGAAATGGAGTTTTCTTCATATGCACAAATTAGCTGAGGTCTGCGTCCGCCGGCCCGTCTTCGCGACCATGCTGGTCCTGGCCCTGACCGTGATTGGCGGCTTCTCCTTCTTCGGTCTGGGAGTCGATCTCATTCCAAAAGTCGACCTGCCGACGATTACCGTAACGATCGCCAACCCCGGATCGGCGCCGGAGCAAATCGAATCGGAAATTACCAAGAAGCTCGAAGGCGCCGTGAATACCATCAGCGGCATCGAAGACTTGCGCTCCAATTCCAGTGAGGGAGTCTCGCAGGTCATCGTGAGCTTCTCGCTCGATAAAGACGGGGACGTCGCCGCTCAAGAAATCCGCGACAAGGTGAATACGATCATCGCCCAGCTTCCAGAGACCGCCAAGCAGCCCGTGGTTCAAAAATTCGATCCCGACGCCCAGCCGGTCCTCCGGGTCGTGGTCTCGGCCGCTCGGCCCCTGCGCGAAGTCACCACGCTGGCCGAAAAGCAAATCAAGGAGCCTCTGGAAAGCGTCGCGGGCGTGGGCCAGATTCAGATCGCCGGCGGCGCCCGCCGCGCCATCAACGTCCAAGTGGATCCGGACCGCATGCGCGCCTACAACGTCACCATCATTGAAGTGGCCAACGCTCTGCGGCAGCAGAATCTGGAAGTGCCCGGCGGTCACGTCGAGGAAGGCGCTCGCGAGCTGTCGGTCCGTACCCTGGGCCGTCTGACCGATCCGAAGGCGTTCAAGGACATCGCGGTTGCCACCCGCGGAGCCTATGTGGTCCGCATCGGCGACATCGGCCAGGTGTACGACAGCGAGGAGGAGGTCCGCAGCACCTCCCGCCTGAATGACCAACCGGCCGTCACGCTGGTAGTTTCGAAGCAGTCGGGCGCGAACGTCGTTTCGGTGGCGGAGGACGTCAGGAAGAGGCTGGCGGAACTGAACAAATCGCTGCCCAGGGACGTCCACACTGAAGTCCTGGCTGACCAGTCCCTGTTCATCAAGGCGGCGGTCGAAGCGATTGAGAGTCACCTGATCGAAGGCAGCATCCTGGCCTCGATCGTGATCTACCTGTTTCTGGCCAACATCCGAACAACGCTGATCGCCGCAGTGGCCATTCCCACCTCTATCATCGCGACGTTCGGTCTGATGGCGGCGATGCATTACACCCTCAATCGCATCACCATGCTGGCCCTCACGCTGATGGTGGGAATCGTCATCGACGACGCCATCATTGTCCTCGAAAACATTTACCGGTTCATCGAGGAAAAGGGCATGTCTCCTTTCCGGGCGGCCATCGAGGGTACGCGCGAGATCGGACTGGCCGTCATGGCGACAACACTGTCGCTGCTCGCGGTGTTCGTCCCGGTGGGGTTCATGGGAGGAATCATCGGCCGCTTCATGTCCTCGTTCGGCCTGACGGCAGCGTTTGCCGTGGCCGTGTCGCTGCTGGTTTCCTTTACGCTCACGCCGATGCTGAGCGCGCGCTTTATAAAGGTCAAGCCCCGTGAACCCGGGCATGCGGAAGGGGCTTCGAAGGAATCGTGGCTGTTCTCGCACCTCGATCGGGTTTACACCGGAATGTTGCATTGGGCCATGGCCCATCGCCGCACCATGGTTGCGTTAAGCGTCCTGGTGGTGCTCAGCGTGGTACCTCTGTTTAGCGTCATCGGAAAGAACTTCCAAGCCGACGACGACCGGTCCGAATTCGAGATTGACGTGACCGTTCCGGAAGGAACCAGCCTGGCCGCTACCGGGACGATACTGGACAAAATCGCACGGGAAGCCCGCGGCTTGCGCGGCGTGACGTCGACGCTCACTACGGCGGGCGGAGGCTCGCTGGGCGCGGTCAATTCAGGCGCCGTGTATATCAAAATGACGCCGATGGAAGATCGCAAATTCAGCCAGCAAGACGTCATGACGGATGCCCGGGAAATGCTGAAACATTACCCTTCTGAGCTTCGAATGAGCATTGGCCAGGCGGGCGGGCAGCCCAACGGCGGACGCAACGCGACGTTCCAATACACTTTGAATGGACCCGACCTCGACAAGCTGGGCCAGTACTCCGCCAAGCTGATCGAAGAGCTGAAAACGATTCCGGACGCCGTGGACGCGGATACCTCGCTGGTGCTCACCAAGCCGGAGTTGCGAGTCGAGATCAATCGCGAGCGTGCGGCGGATCTGGGCGTGAGGGCCGGTGACATCGCCCAGGCGCTGAACACCCTGGTGGCGGGGCAGACTGTTTCGACCTTCGACGCCGGCATCGACCAGTACGATGTTCGGCTGCGGGCCGGCGACGAATCACGATCGAGCGCGGACGGGTTGAGGAGACTGATCGTCGCATCGTCCAAAGGGGGATGGGTCAGCCTGGAGGACGTGGTCCGCATCAAAGAGGGCGCCGCGCCTTCCGTGATCGAGCGCTTGAATCGTCAGCGGCAGGTGACCCTGTTCTCTAATATTTCGCAGGGCGGGTCCCAGGGCAAGATCATCACCCGCATGGATGAGATGGTGGAGCGTATGAAAATGGAAGCCGGCTACTCGGCGCACACCCAGGGAATGACCAAAGAACTGGGACGCGCCGCGTACTTTTTTGTCATCGCGATTTCGCTCTCGTTCATTTTCATGTACATGGTTCTGGCCGCGCAGTTTGAGTCGTTCCTGCACCCGATTACGATCCTGCTGACTCTGCCGATTGCCGTTCCGTTCGGGATTTTGTCTTTGCTGGTAGTGGGCGAGACGGTCAACATTTTCTCGGGCCTCGGGCTGCTGCTGCTGTTCGGCATCGTCAAGAAGAACGCCATTCTGCAAATCGATCACACGCAGGGCCTGCGCAAGCAGGGGGTCGAGATGTATGACGCGATCATTCAGGCCAACCGCGACCGGCTGCGCCCGATCCTGATGACGACCATGGCGCTGGTAGCGGGAATGACGCCCCTGGTCATATCCAACGGGCCGGGGGCCGCGAGCAACCGTTCCATCGGCGTGTTGGTGATGGGCGGCCAGTCGCTCTGCCTGTTGCTGACGTTATTGGTGGTCCCGGTGTTCTACTCGCTGTTCGAGGATTGGAAAGCGCTGCCGTTCTGGGCGCGGTTGGGCCGGCGAATGGACGCGATCGGCGAAGCGGCCGGCCGTTTGGTGACGAGGAAGCCCGTGAGGGAACTACGATGAAGGCGAGCCTTCTTGCCGTTTTGGCGCTTCTCCCAGGTTTGGTCGGCGCCCAGTCTCGACCGGTTCGCGTTATCGTTCCGCCGAGCCGGATCGGCATCCTTGCCCAAGCCGACGTAACGCTCGACGAAGTGGTGGCGTTGGTCTTGTCCAACAACAAGGACATCGAATCGTCCCGTATCGACCGGCAGATTTCGTCGCTGCGGCTGGTTGCGGCGCGCGGCGCCTTCGATCCGCGGGTCGGCGCCGACGGAAGCTTTGTCCGCAGCACCTCGCCCGTGAGCTCGAGCCTGGGCGGCGGCGCCGTACTCGGGCAACTGAAGCAAATGAACTTTACCGGCACGCCGCAGTTCAGCGGCCTGATTCCGCGCACGGGAGGCAATTACACAGTCAGCTACGCATCCTCTCGAAATGCGACCGACAACACCTTCGCGACGCTCAATCCGCAGTTCCCGACGACCCTTACGTTTTCCGCGACCCAGCCCCTGTATCGCAATCTGCGCTACGACGACACGCGCCGCCAGATCGAGATAGGAAAGAAGAACATCTCGCTCAGCGACGAGCAGTTCCGGCAAACCGTCTTGCAATCGACGACTCAGGCCGTGGACGCCTACTGGGACCTCGTGTATGCCGTCAAGAACCTCCAGATTCAAATGGAGGCCGTGGATCTTGCTCGAAAGCAGGTGGAGAGCAACCAGCGCCAGGTGGATCAAGGCATTCTCGCGCCCATCGACATCGTGGAAGCGGAAACGCAGCTCTCGACGTTCGAGCAAAACATCTATACCGCGCAACAGGCCCTCACGCGAGCCGAAAACGCACTCAAGACGCTGATGCTGCCGGACCGCACCGCGGCGCTGTGGTCAGCCGCGCTGGTGCCCACCACTCCGTTGAATCTCGAGACGCCAGCCGTGGAGTTCCCTACCGCCGTCAAGGAGGCGCTGGAAAGCCGTCCGGAGCTGGCCCAGGCGAAATTGTCCCTGGACGTCAATCAGGCGAACAATCGGTATTTTCGGGAGCAGACCAAGCCGCAGGTGGATCTGGTCGCCTCATACAGCGGCGCGGGCTTGGCTGGGCAAGCCGTGGCGGCGGGGCCGAATCCTTTTGCCGCAAGCACCGCGGCGTTGACGGACCGGATCAACGCTCTGTCGCAACTTCAGGGATTGACGCCCTTGCCGGCGACGTCGGGCGGTGGATTCGGGGGCGCTCCCCCAGTCTTTATCGGCGGTTATGCGACGTCGCTTTCCAACCTGACGGGTTGGAGTTATCCGTCGGCCAACGCCAGCTTGAAAATTTCCCTGCCGCTGCGCAATCGCACGGCGGAAGCAAACCTGGCCGCATCGATCGCCGATGGCCGCCGTCTCCAGAATCAACGGCAACAAGTGGAGCAACGGATCGAGGGCGATGTGCGTGACACGCTCCAGGCCGTCGACTCGACCAGAGATCGCCTGAATGCCGCCGTCCTGGCCCGCCGTTCGAGCGAAGAGCAGTACCAAAGCGAACTACGCAAATTTCAAGAAGGCACCTCCACAGTGTTTCTGG
>JBGPHB010000135.1:0-8301 GCA_041484155.1 Bryobacteraceae bacterium | reverse complement strand
CGCCGTGTCGCGGAATCCCCAGCGGTTGGCAAGTCATCACCGGATCTTCCTTGTTCGTCCACATGTCGAGCTGCTGAACTTTGTCCCAGTACTCGGGCTTGTACAGTGGACGATTCGGCCCAAACCGCGAAGGCGCTTCGAACTCGAAATCCATAGTCTGATTGATTGCCCGGCTACACTCGACCTGCGTCGGCCCGCAGCGGCGATTCCCGTAGCGCCAATTCATAGCGTTGAAACTCCAGTTGCCCGTAAAGTCCGGGTTCCCGTTGGCCAGCCGCGGCGTCTGTTGCTGCTCTGCTGCAGCTTCCTGACTCTTCGGGGCTGCCGGCTGCTGCGCCGCTACCTTGATCGCCGCCCGCACGCTTGCCGGCACAGGCAGGACCACATACACGCTGCCGGTCTCTGTCTCGACCGTCGTCAGGTCGCGAACCACCACGCCGTCCCGGCGCTCCACCATCTTGCCGGCGTAAAGCGCCTCGATCTTGTTCAGCGGGTTGTTCCAGTCCTGATAGTCGCCGTAGACGAACTCGGTGGTTGTCGACCCCTGCTTGACCACGACGCGTTCGACCATGTACTTCGTATCCAGCGTGGCGGTCGCAATCGCCCCCGGGACGCCCGGAATGGGGTACGTCACCACCGGCTTACCCGCCTCCCACGCCAAGGACGTTTCGCCCGCCTTCGCGATACCGTCCTTGAGAAGTGTGCCTGGGTTGGGCCCCAGCTCGGTTGTGGGGGCCGCCCCTGCCAGCGCGGCCTTGGGCGCGCCCTGGGGACT
Organism: Bryobacteraceae bacterium; assembly: GCA_041484155.1. GTDB lineage: Bacteria > Acidobacteriota > Terriglobia > Bryobacterales > Bryobacteraceae > Palsa-187. Next base: position 7,526 of record JBGPHB010000135.1, on the reverse strand, counting down.
GGCCCACAGGCGGATCAGCCGCTCCTGCACGGCGTCCGGCATCGGGGTCGCTTTCCCTTTCCCCGGAATGATCTCCGCACCCGATATGTCTTCGCTCCAGGCGTACTGACCGCTGACCACCTCGATGCCCGAATACGTTGGTCCATTGGGCCGGGCGCACGTGTACTGAACCCGCTGACCCGGCGTTTGATAGCTGGTGCTCACACGATATTTCGTGAGTGTGCAGGGCTGTCCCTCCACCTGGATAGTGCCCTTCCCCTGATATTCGAGCGAGACGGCCAGTTCGTGTTCGTCAACGCCCCGCAGCATGCCCATGTGCCAGGTCCAGTTGAAAAGCACCGCTCGCAGGTCCTTGGCGCCGGCCGCCGGTCTGTAGGGTGGAGGCGGCTCGCGGTTCGCACCCGGCGCCTGCGCACCCGCAGGCGACAGCGCGCTGATTGTGACAACAACCCCGATCACGGCCCGCGTCGCAATGATCCTTCGTCGAAAAGCCATGATGATCCCCCGTTGTGTCTAATCGTTTGGGTTACCGCCGGAGATCTGGATTACGCGCCCGTCCGGCATGGTCACCGACTTGAGAAACCCCAACGGACTGCCGTCCCTCGCTTGGAGGATCTTCACGGTAACGGTGTCCCCGGCGTGGAGGGCATTCGGTCCTGTCTTACCGATCCCCCTTTGCGCGAGGGCCGTGGCGGAGCCGAGTGTCATCACCCACTGGGTTGTCGAGCCATCCGGATTCTTGACCCCGAGAACCAGCGACCCGTGGGGATTTGTGAACTTTATTTGTTCAACCGTCCCCGACAGATCCATTTCCTTTTTCATATCGTACACGCCCGCGAGGGAATGATGAGCCTGCAACGAGCCACTGGCCATCAACCACCCGCACCAGGCCACACATCCTAGAGTTCGCTTAATCATTCGTGCACCTCCCGCGAAATTGTTATCGGCATCTGATGCCATCACGTAGCCACTACAAGAAATCGAACTGAGTTTATCACGACGAGCGCCCAGGGCGCTTCAATGCGTCGCCGTAGAGCTGAATGGCTTCCTCCAGGCGACCGAGGTCGAAGGCAGAATTCCCGGCGTGTCGCAGTGAGTTCGTTACCGTTCGTCCGCTCCGTGACCGTCGCGGTTCAGTGCGTGCCTTTCCGAACCGCGACCGTGAGGGAGCGGGTTTACGCTGATAACGATTGCCTTGAGACAGGGCGTGCGACGACCAAGTGGCGCTAAAATCTGCCAATGAAGACGCTTCGCCCGCTGACTCCGGAGTAGTCGGCACGTGGTCTGCGGTCTGGTATTCGGCGTTGACTGACCCAGGGCTAACCTTCGAGGGATCGGCCCGTCTATATCGTATGACGTTATGATAGGTTCAGTTGGAAAACGAGGCGAGTCTGCCGTGTATACGCGGGTCGCTTACCGAAACGGCTACCTCAGTGCTCGTGATCAGCGAGACCATGGAACGTCAATATTGGCCGGACGAAAGTCCGTTGGAGAAGCGCATTTTCTTTCCGGGTGAGCAGGCGCGGAGGGAGATCGTAGGGGTTGTCGCGGACGTAAAGCATGACTCGCTGGACGGTGAAACGTGGCCGGAAATGTACTTCTTCTATTCGCAACAGCCTGGTGAATTCCATGTCGGTTGTGGTACGAACCGGTTCCGCGCCTGAAAAGCCCTGACACTGACCGTTGTCGGCGTCGTGTTCGGAATCGCGGGCGCATTCGCCTTGACCCGCGTGATGGCGAAGCTGCTCTTTGGTGTCTCGCCAACTGACCCGTGGACGTTCTTCGGCGCGTCGGTGTTGTTGATGGGGGTTGCGGTGGCGGCTTGTTACTTCCCGGCCCGTCGCGCAACCCGAGTGGACCCGCTCATCGCGCTACGATGCGAATGATCCGGTTCATGTGCGCGTGGGGCGGGCAGTCTTGCCGGCAAGCCGGTTTTCGTGCCGGCTTTTTTCGGCTGCATCGCGACCAGAAAGCCGGCCCGGAGGCCGGCTCGCCGCCATGACTGGCTGCCCCACGGGTCCGTCCAAAAGTTTCTGATACTTGTGACGGCTCGCCCCGAGTCGTCCGCGCTGAAGCATGTCCCGCTTGCCAAACATCTGCCCCACCCACGCTTCACTCGACCACGGCACTACCGCCGCGCGTCGGCGTCCGGCAACGTGAAAGCAATGGCCAACGAAGCCCAACTGGAGCCGGCCGCTGAAATCCACTGGTTGCGTCCGAAGGGGTAGCCGCTCTCGAAGTATGGCTGCACGGGATACGACCGGGTCTTCACCAACCATGAGCCATCCGGATACTGGTTCTTGAGCAGAAACGCGATGCCCTTTTGATAAACCTCGGATGTCACGAGTACCCCGGCCTCATGCAGCGAATAGAGCGAGATTCCCGTGGCGTAGGCATCGGGAGCGAACTGATCGGCCTGCGCCCAACCGCCGCCGGCACGCTGCTGGGCGATTACCTGACGCACCGCCGCCTCCACATCCGTCGGCGCGGCTTTGGTCCAGATCAGGCCCATCAGCCGCATGCTGCGCTCTTCCGCCGAATGGGCCTCCGCGGCCAGCAGCCAGCGCTGAGCCCGGCGCAGTTTCTCCTCCCACTCGTTCTTGTGGCCAGCGAGCGGATACAGAATCATCGCGCGCACCGCCATGGCGGTGGTCGTGATGATGCCGCCCTCCTCGGGCGGCCGCGAAACTCCGTTGCCGATCCAACGCCCATCCCGCATCTGCATCGCCGCGGCCAGATGGGCGTAGGCCGCCGTGATGTTGTCGAGCGGATGGCGTTCGGCGACCAGCGCGGCCATGACATATCCGAGAGTGACTGAGTTTCCCGCCAATTCGTCGCCTTGCATGGCGTCTTCCGCGGCCGTCTGGGAAAAGCTCAGGATCTGATTGAGATTCTTTCCGGCGAGTTCCTCATCCACCGCGATTCCCTTCCGCCGCGCCACCGCGGCGGCCTCCGCCGGCAGCGCCTGGCTGTGACAGGTGATGCACCCGCGCTTCTGAAACACGACGGGAGCCGCAGGCAGAAGCAGACCAATGCCACGGGTCAGAGAAGTGACGGGGTCGGCGCTCGCGAGCGCTTCCGGGGCGGGGTAAATCTGCTGGCGCGGACCCTTTCCCGGCTTCGCGCCGTACTGCTCGAGCACTTCGATCCTTCCAGCATCGGCGCGGTACCTGGCCCAATCCAGCGGCCGCTCTCCCTCGGAGTCCTCAGCGTTGGGGTCGGCGCCCTTTTCGAGCAGAATCTTCAGAGTTGCCGGCGTGGCTTGTTCCGAAGAGGCTGCGGTCATGAGTGGCGTCCGCTTGTATGGCCCTACCGCGGCATTCACGTCAGCCCCCATTCCGATCCATTTCTCGAGAAGTTTGTCGTCATGCCAGGTCGCGACAAAGGCGAGAGTGTCACGGTCAACCTTCGCGTGTATGGACATCAGGTACTCGACGCTGGCCAGGTCATGGCGGGCGAAGCGGCGACTGAGCGAGGCTCCAGGATAGCCCGGCTCGTTGGGGTCGCAGCCGTGCTCCACCAGAAAGCGCACTACCGCGACGTCGGCGGTCAAGGTCGCACGGCCCAGGGGGTGTACCTTATTCCGGTCCACGGCGTGGATCTCGGCGCCTTTGTCGAGCAGCAACTGCAGGATCTCCACCGTCCCGGGGTAGCTCGCGGCGACCAGCAACGGCGTCCGCTGCAGCCGGGTGGAGCGCGCGTTGACGTCCGCACCATGAGCGAGGAGCAGCTTAACCTTGGCCACGTCCGGGATGGCCCACATCAGCGCCGTCGAGCCCGCCGGGTTCGTCGCATTCGGATTCGCGCCCCGGTCGAGCAGCACCTGGACGCAGTCCGCGCCGGCGTACAGCGCCGCGGCCATCAGCGCCGGAGTGCCCTTCGCGTCCTGCGCGTTCGGGCTGACGCCACTGCCGATGAGGCGTTTCACGGCTGTCGTATCCGCCTTCTGAATCGCCTGGAACAAGGACTCGACGGCACTCGCTTCCGCGCCCCAAACCCGGAACGTGAACAGGAAAGCGAGCAACGATGAACGAACTGGCATCGTGTCCTCCTGGCTGGCGAACTCAATCGCCGGTGATGTCAAATATTGTACGAAACTCTCAAGCCGATCGGCGCGTGCCGTGTGCGCTCGCGCAGCTCCGTAGCGTTCCCTTCGTTTGGGATGTCCTGAACAACAGAAAAACATTTCAAGGCAGGTGGGGCGGGCAGTCTTGCCGGCAAGCCGGCTTTCGTACCGGCTTTTTTCGGCTGCAACGCGACCAGAAAGCCGGCCCGGAGGCCGGCTCGCCGCCATGACTGGCTGCCCCACGGCGCCGTCAAAAGTTTTGTGATACTTGTGACGGCTTGCTGAAGCATGCCCCACATCGCCGAGCGTCGATTTCTTAGTTTCCGGCCGCTACCTTCTCCGCGCTATCGATCACCAAGAAGTCCACCGGGGCCTTTTGAGATTTCAGTGTCAGCCCCAGCTGCTCCCGCAAGCCAGTCATGAGGAGCGACGGGTCCACGGGACTAGGCCGGCTTTCATCCGGCGTGAGGTCCATGGTGAAGTCATACTCGCCGTTGAGGCCGGTCTGGTTCACAATTACGCTCCCCATCTGCCGTGCGAACACGTCCGTCAATTGCGTAAGGGTGTACCGCGTGGCGAGGACGCGGTAAGAAACGATCTTTTGATCCGGACCCCTCTGCTGGGCGAATCGGAGCGAGTGGGTCTCTCCGTCTTTTGGCGGGAAGAGCTTGGGAGCGGTCTTCCCAACGGAGATGACGTAGACGGGCAGCTCCTTCCTCTCGTGATGGAGCTTCAACTTGAACCGGTCGGCTAGCAGCGTCTGCACCATCAGCTTCATCTGGTCATCGGTCGCGTCGCCTTCGGCCTTCGCGACGATATCGTAACGGTCGGTATCGATCCAAGAAGGGCCGCCCGAGTGCTGGGACGGCTGGATTCCGTACGCCCATTCCAACAGGAACTTCAGGGTGGTCGCACTCGCCCGGAATCTTCCGCCCGGAGAGGTAAACTGGGCCATCCCCGTGTGTTCCAACGGAGGCTCAGGAGTTCCCGGTTTGCACGGTGTGATCGATGCTACTTCAAAAGCGGGAGCTTTCGCGAGGTCCTGGCAGTGGCCGTGATCCAACGATAAAGCCACCAGCGTCGTAACGGCGAGGGTTCTGGTCATGTTTCCAACTATAAAATACCGTGGCCGCCGCTACTGTCTAGAAATGCCAAACTTCGTCAAGAACGGTTAAGCTCCTTGACACATCTTAACGGAGTAGCTGCGCCACGGGCTTTAGAATGAAAAGCGCCGGTCTTTCCATGGAACGCGTGCTGGTTGTCGACGACGATCGCGAGCTCTGCCAGCTGGTCACGCGCTTCTTGGCGCGCGAAGGGTTCGAGACTAGCTGGGCTCCCGGGGGCGACGTAGGCGTCGAGCGCGCCCTCGCCGAAGACTACGCTCTGATCATGCTTGACGTGATGATGCCGGACACGGACGGTTTCGAGGTGCTGCGCCGCATCCGGCAGCAGTCCCGCACTCCTGTGCTGATGCTGACGGCTCGAGGCGACACGCACGACCGGATTCGGGGGCTTGAAATGGGCGCGGACGATTATCTGCCGAAGCCGTTCGATCCGGCCGAGTTGGTGGCGCGCATCCGCGCGATCTTGCGAAGATCGGCGCCGCAGTGGCCGGTCTCGGCGGCGATCGCCATCGGGGATATCGAGCTGGATGGAGGAGCCCGCACCGTACGGCGGAGCGGCACGCCGGTGGATCTTACCACCGTGGAATTCAATCTTCTCGCCGCGTTGATGCGCGTTGCCGGCAACACGGTCAGCCGCGAGGATCTGGTCCGCAACGTACTGGGCCGGGACTTTTCTCCGTTCGACCGCAGCATCGACACGCACGTCTGTAATCTCCGGCGGAAGCTCGGCCAGCTTGTGGATGGCGGAGAGCGCATCAAGGGCGTTCGCGGAGCCGGCTACCTGTATGCCTCGCCAACGAAACCTTTCTCACCCGCCAAACAGGGGGCGCGGTGAGAAGGCTGTTTGTAACCATCTTCCTGTGGTTCTGGCTCACGCTTCTGGGCGTCGGCCTCTTCTCCGGGTTGTACTTCGCGCACGCAGGCTTCGGATACAGATCGCTGGTCCGGTTGACAGCCCACGATCTTATGGTCTTCTCCCTCGCGGGCGGAATCTTCTGCTACTTCATCAGCCGCTATCTGGCGAAGCCGCTGTACCAGTTGGGCGAAGCGGCGGCCAACATCGCCGAAGGGCGCCTGGACACACGCGTCCATCCATCGCTCAAAAACCGCCGGGACGAGATCGCTGACCTGGCTCGGGACTTCGATCGGATGGCGGAGCGAATTGAGGCGTTGATTACCGGACAACGCAGGTTGCTCGGCGACGTCTCGCACGAGTTGCGCTCGCCGCTAGCGCGGCTGATCGTGGCGCTGAGTCTGGTGAAGCAAGGTCCCGCCGAGGAAGCCGCGGAGAACCTGGACCGCATCGCGCTTGAGGCGCGCAGGCTGGACACGCTGATCGGTCAACTCCTGGCGCTTACACGGATCGATAGCGGAGTGGATCGAGGCTCGCCGGCGCCGTTCGACTTGATGAATCTGGTGCAGGAAGTCGCCAACGACGGCGATTTCGAAGCGCGCGCGGGGAATCGCAGTGTGGCGATCAAGCAAGCCGACGCGTGCACGGTGAACGGATTCGAAGAGCTGTTGCGGAGCGCCGTGGAGAACGTCGTGCGGAATGCGATCCGGCATACCGTCGAAGGAACTGCCGTCGAGATTTCGCTTCAAATCGGCAATTCGCGGGCGCTGCTTCGCGTACGGGATTACGGACCGGGAGTGCCGGAGAGCATGCTGTCCGAGATCTTCTTGCCGTTTCGGCGGGTCGCGAATGACAATTCCGAAGGCGCTGGACTAGGGCTTGCGATCGCCGAACGCGCCGTGAACGTTCATCACGGGATGATCCGCACGATGAACGCGCCCAAAGGCGGACTGATCGTCGAAATCGATTTGCCCTTGGCCTAGTCTTCCGCGGGCTTCTCCGCCATGTCGGCTGCGGCTTCATGCGGCGATGTATACTGCGCTCATGACCAACAAGCGCAAACCGGCAGTTGCCGTCGCGATCGTCGCCGCGGCATTGGTTGCCTCGGGAGCGAAGGGACAGGAGCAACGCCCACTCGACGCCTCCGAAGTGGCCGATGGCATGCGACTCTATCAGCAAAAAGGCAACTGCCAGGCGTGTCATGGCTGGGCGGGTGACGGCCACAAGAGCGACAGCCAGATGCCCGACGGCGCCAACTTGCGTGACACCAAGCTCAACCGCAGCGGCCTGGTTACGACTATCAAGTGCGGGCGGCTCAACTCACCAATGCCGGCCTTCGACAAGTTTGCTTACAGCGACGGGCGCTGCTACGGCAAGAAGCAGGCGGACCTGAAATCGTACCCGACACGTATGCCCGACCCTCCGGCAACGTTGCAGCAGCGCGAGATCGACTTGATTGCCGACTTCATGATCGCAAAGATCG
>JBGPHB010000134.1:0-8325 GCA_041484155.1 Bryobacteraceae bacterium | reverse complement strand
GGTTAAGCTAGTAGAAGGATCTGAATGCATCTCTTTCAACGCCCCAAGCTTCAGTGCCCCCTGTTGCCCCTCACACTATTCCTGAGCGCGTCCGTCGCGTTTGGACAAATGAATACCGGCGAAATTGCCGGCAGCGTCAAGGACCAGTTGGGCGGGCTGCTTCCGGGCGCAACCATCGTCGCTGAACAAGTTGAAACCGGCCATAAGTTCACCACCACCTCCAATAGCGTGGGGGCGTACTTGCTCCCCGTCCTGCCTGTCGGCGTGTACTCGGTGAAGGCCAGCGCGCGCGATTTTAAGCAAACGGTGCTGCCGAAGTTCGAGATCCATGTCGGCACCAGGCTTCAATACGACTTCACTCTGCAGATTGGCGATTCGAGCGAAATCCTGACGGTGGAATCAGATGCGGAAGGAGCGCAACTAGAGACCGCCGAAATCAGAGACATGGTTCAGCGCCGCCAGTTGGTCGCCTTGCCCTTGAAAGGCCGCCAGTTTCTGGATTTGGCGATGTTGAGCGTGGGCGTCGTGCGCCCTCCCGGTGGTACGCGTGGCGATGCCATGCAGCAAGCCGGCACGCTCGTGAACGTGCTGGGGCAACGCAGCGGACACAACCTCTACCTGGTAGATGGCGTCACGGTCACCGACGAGCACTTCAACAATATGGTGGTCGCGCCCTCCGTCGACTCCATCGACGAATTCAATATTCAGAAAACGTCCTATGCTCCGGAGTTTGGAGGCAAGTCCGGCGCTGTCATTAACGTGGTGTCGAGATCGGGTTCGAATCAGTTGCACGGCAGCTTGCTGGAGTTCGTCCGCAACAACATTTTCGACGCCAAGAACTTTTTCGATTCGCCGGCGGCGCCGATCCCGCCGTTCCGCCAAAACCAATTCGGCGGAAGCGCGGGTGGTCCCATTTTGAAGAACCGGACGTTCTTCTTCATCAACTACGAGGGCAATCGGGTGCGCAAATCCCTCACTCAGACCTTCTCGGTTCCCACGGATGCGATGCGGAGCGGGAATTTCTCGGGCCTCCCCACGATCTACAATCCCGCGACCGTTTCCGCCGGCGGACAACGCCAGCCGTTCCTCAACAACCGCATTACCGCATTGGATCCAGTCGCCGTCGCGTTCCTCGCGAAAATACCGCGCCCCAATCTTCCGGGCGTTGGGCAAAACCTGCGCTCCACCGGAACCCAGAGCATCGATACCAACCAATACAGCGCGCGGATCGACCATCGGTTTTCGGACAAAGACAATGTGTATCTTCGCGCCTCGCTTTTCGATGCGCGTGAGTTCGACCCATTTGGATCGGGCGTATTGCAGGAGAGCCTGCTGCCCGGATTCGGCCGGTCCCTCAGCACGCATTCCTTGAACGGTGTTGCCGGGTGGACCCACGGGTTCAACGCCAATCTCCTGAATGAGGCTCGGCTCGGTTTTCTGACCGTCGCCGGAGGCCAAAAGAGCCCCAACGCCGGAACCAATTTCGCCAGCCAGACCAGCCTTCAGGGCGTGACGACGAACCCTTTGGACCTGGGGTATCCGCAGTTTTCCTTCGGCGGCCAGTTCGCGACCATGGGAGACCCAGCCCTCTTCACGTTTCGGGACAATCGCGATTTTGAGTTTTACGACAACGTTACGTTCCACAAAAGCACCCACACCCTGAAGTTCGGGGGTTATTTCATGCATTACGATCTTCAGCCGGTGAATCCGAATGGCGCGCGGGGCATTTTTTCATTCACTCCCCGCTGGACCTCCTCGGCGGCAGGCCTGGCGGATGGGAGCGCGTTCGCCGACTTCCTACTGGGCTACCCCACGACGGCGCAAGTCGGGCTCGGCCGCGCCGTGATGGACGCTAATACGAACTGGGCCCATTTCTACGTGCAAGACAATTGGCAGATCGCCCCGAACTTCAAGATCGATATCGGCCTCCGTTACGAGTACAACCAAAACATGACGGACTCTGAGAATCGAATGGCGGCCATCGATCCCTCGGCGCCGGGTGGCCGGTTCGTGATCGCCAGCGACGCTTCCGGAAATATCCCACCGTCGGCGAACGCGCTGTTGCCGCTTGCTCCAATCCCCGCAGTCACGTCTGCCACGGCGGGTTGGAACAACAGCCTGCTCACAACCAGGCCGCTGCGCCTTGCACCGCGCGGCGGGCTGGCATGGAACCTGCCAGGCAAGTTGAAAACCGTAATCCGTGGCGGCGTTGGAATCTACCCGAACCAGGCAGCGTACAGCATCATCACCAATTTCGCCCAGAACCTTCCCTTCTTTGTCACCAAGACGGTCAACTCGAGCGGAACCGCGCTCTCGCCGGCGTTCACTACGGAGAACGCCCTGACCTCCGCCAGCCTGGGAACCGTCGGCGGCAATAACCTGGACCACGATTTCAAGATCGAATACAACGAAGTGTGGAACTTCTCCGCCGAGCATGAGCTGACCCCCAGCACCCTTGTTTCCGCGGCATATATTGGCTCGCGCACGGTGCATGCGGACAGTTCTACGGTCTTGAACGTTCCCGTTCCCGGCCCGGGAGCGATCGCGGCACGCCGTGCAATACCTCAACTGAGTCAGTTCAACACCATTCGGTGGGACGGCTGGGCCACCTACCACGCGTTCACCCTCAGCCTGAAGCGGCGCTTCACCAAGGGGCTGACGTACGAAGCGAATTGGACCTGGTCGCACTCGATTGACGACGCCTCCGATCCCGGCGCCACATTGAACGAGGCCAATCTTCCGCAAGATGTGCGGAATATGGGGGCGGAAAAGGCGAGTTCGAGTTTCGATCACCGCCACCGTGCCGTGGTGAGTTTTGTGTACCAGGTCCCGGTGCTTCACTTGCAGCTCGGCGGGAATTTCACGGCACAGTCCGGCGCGCCGTTCACGGTGAACATAGCCAGCGACCAGGCAAATATCGGCGCCGGCCCCGCGCAGCGTCCGAACGTTTCCGGTGAGCCGAACGCGGGCGCGCAGTTCCCCGAACAGTGGTTCAACACGTCCGCATTTTCGTTGCCGGCGCTCTTTACTTTCGGGAATTCACCGCGCAATGCCGTGATCGGGCCGGCATTGCAGGAATTCGATCTTTCGCTTCAGAAGGACGTGGCCGTGAGAGAATCTGTCAAGCTCCAGTTTCGGGTTGAAGGGTACAACATCTTCAATCACCCCAACTTCAACATCCCGAATCGGACAGCCTTCACTTCCAACTTCGGAAGAATTTCAAGCGCCCAGGACTCCCGTCAGCTTCAGCTCGCGGTGAAGTTGGTTTTTTAGTAACGCGGGCCCTGGCCTGCAATGTGTTAGGTTGTAACGAACATGACCTCACGACTCGCATGCATCCTTCTTTTGGTCGGCAGCGCGAGCGCATTCGCCGCGCCAAACGATTGCGACCGCGCCTGCCTCAAAACTTCACTGGATCAATACCTGGGTGCAGTCGTCAAGCACGATCCTTCCGCAGCCCCATTATTTGTCGGTTTTCGCCAAACGGAGAATGCCGTCGTCGTTCGTTTAGGAACGGGAGTGTGGAAGACGGTGACCGCGCTTGGAAAACTTCAAAGGCGCTATCTGGACCCGGTCAGCGGACAGGCCGGCTACTTTGGTGTTGTCGAGGAAGGCGCCGATTCGGCAATTGTCACGGTTCGGGTGAAAGTCGAAAACCGAAAGATCGCGGAAGCCGAATGGCTCATCGCTCGGAAGGGTAACCCGGGACTCAACGGGCTCACGGAGACGGGCCAACCGGCGGGTAATTTCTTTGATCCGGACAATCTCGCCGCCAACCCTCCTCCGGACAAGCCGGTTGCCAAGGAAGCTCGCTCGTCTCGCGAGGCCATGGTCGCGGTCACCAACAGCTACTTCGACGGGATCACCTCGCACGACGGATCCATCATCATGGCGTACCCCGGATGCAGTCGCACCGAGAACGGCCGCACCGTGACCGGGGCGCGCGACTGTACCGCGAATTTGCAAACGATCAACGTGCAAATGGTGGCTGCCCGGCGTTACCCGATTGTGGATGAAGAAGCCGGCGTGGTTCTCGCGATCGCGGTCTTCATACGGAGGCCCGGCGCCACTACGCGAAGAAACGTGCTCAGCGAATGGTTCGTGATCGACAACAACAAGATTCGCAGCATCTATTCAGCCATGTTCTATCCGACTCCGGAAGAACCCGTGCCCAACTGGCCGCCATACAGCGGTAATTGGCCGCTTGCGGCGACGGCGCCTCCCGGCCGATAATGAGTTGACTCGGCTCTACCATATGAAGACGCTAAGTCTTGCTTTACTGATTCCTTCCTTCGTTTGGGCGCAGGGCTACCTGGGCCCGCTGGACGTCAACAAGAAAGTGGTCTTCGACTTTTATCGATTGGTGTTCGAACCCCGCAATACCGACCTGATCGAGATGTACGTCGCCGCGGATCTCGTCGAACACAATCCCAAGATGAAAAACGGCCTTGCGGAACTGGTGAAGCTGGTTCAGTCGCTTCCCAAACCGGCCAACGACGACATTGGACCGAATTTGAAGAATCCGCCCGTCCTGATCACCGCGGAAGCGGACCTGGTCACCTACATCTTCAGCCAGAAGGTCCCCGATCCGAAGGATCAGTCCAAAACATACGAACGCTTCTCGTTCGACACATTCCGCATCAAGAACGGCAAGATCGTTGAGCATTGGGATGGTGACACTCGCTAGGGTCAAAGGAGAATCTGTATGCGTCACTTGTTCGCATTCTTAACATCGGCGGCGGCGTTATTGGCTGCGGATGCCGGCACCGTTACCTTTAACAAGGATGTCCTGCCCATTCTGCAGAAGAATTGCCAGACCTGTCACCGCCCGGGTCAGATGGCTCCGATGTCGTTTCTGAGCTACCAGAGCACGCGGCCCTGGGCCAAGGCCATGAAGGCCGCGGTGGCCAGCAAGAAAATGCCGCCGTGGACCGCCGATCCGCAATACGGCCCCTACTCGAACGACCGGTCCCTGAAGCGTGGCGAGATCGAAACGATCGAGAAATGGGCCGACGGCGGCGCTCCGGAGGGCGATGCCAAAGACACGCCCGCTCCGGTTCAATGGGCGGAGGGCTGGCAGATCCAACCCGATATCATCGTGGACGGACCTACCACCGAGGTTCCCGCTCGTCCCAAGAACAATGTGGTGGAGTGGAGCACGGTGATCATGCCGACCGGTTTCACCAAGGATACCTGGGTGACATCGGTGCAAATCAGGCCCGAACATACCGAGGTCACCCACCACATCTGTACCGGCTTTGTGCCCCACAACCCCGCCGTGAAGTATGGGGTTGCCATCTGGGTGGACAAGGAAAGAGACGAGGAGGGAGCAGCGATCCCGGAAAAAGGTCCGACCTTCGGGGGTGGTGGTAAGATCCGGGGCGCGGACCGTGCGGATGCGGGTCCGATTCTCGGGGCTGGAGGGGCTGTCGAGGACTGCTATCTTCCGGGGAATGTTGCGGCCGATTACCGCGCCGTCAACGCCGCAAAGCTGGTCCCGGCCGGGTACGATATCCTGTTCAACATCCATTACACGCCCAACGGGAATGCCGTCACGGATCACGTCAAGATGGGCTTCACCGTAGCGAAAGAGCCGCCCCAACGCCGTTACGTGTCCCTACTCATCTCGGCTCCCACCGACCCGAAGCGCTTCGCGATTCCGCCGAACACCGCGAATTGGCCGAGCCCGCCGGCGGAAGCCACGTTCCTCCAGGATGTGGAGTTGGTTTACATGATGCCCCACATGCACGTTCGTGGAGTGGACCAGACCTGGACGCTGGAGTTCCCGGATGGCACCAAGCAGGTCATCCTCAGTGTCCCCCACTATGATTTCAACTGGCAGCTTGGATACAACACTTCGGTCAACGTGCCGAAGGGGACCAAGTTGCGCGTGGACGCCCGTTTCGACAATTCCGTGAACAACAAGTTCAACCCCAATCCGAATAAGACGGTCTATTACGGCCAGATGACTTGGGAAGAAATGATGTCGCCCTTTTTCGGAGTAATCGTTAAAGAGGGCGCGGACGCCAAAAAGGTCATTGAGTCGCCCGTCCCGTTTACGCGCGGCGCCGGCTGAAGAATGGTTGTCTCACCCCGCTCCCTTACGGTCGCGGTTCGGTAGGTGGCTGATTGCGCAGAGTGCGGAGCGGGCCGTGACAGGCGGTTTCTACATTTCTGAACAACCCCGCCCTAACGGGCAGGGCTTGCGCGGCGTTATAAACGTACGATAAAGCCCCGCCCGTCAGGGCAGGGTTCACTTCGAGTCCAGGTGGTGGAGAAACTCGATCAACAACCGGTTCACTTCCACCGGCGCTTCCTGCTCGATCGAATGGCCCACGCCCGGCAGCAGTACCTTCTTCCAGAGATTCGGTGCGCCCTTCTCGAGGTTGTCCACTGCCGCCCGCCCCACCTGGGCAATCCAAGGGTCGTCCGCTCCGCCAATGAACAACGCCGGCTGAAGCAGCTTACGACCCACTAGAAAAGGTGTTTGAGCCCAGAAAATGTCCTGTGCCCGATACCAGTTCAGTGCCCCACCGAACCCCGTGCGCGAGAATTCCTTCGCGTAATAATCCAGATCCTCCTGCTTCAGCCACGGAGGGAGCTGTTTCGGCTCCGTCCGGCCATCCAGCGCCGTTTCATTCATGCCAAATGTATAACGCGCGCGATGCTCCGGCGGAATCGAGCCGGAAGACGAGTACAGCCACATGCGCAGTGTGCGCTTCGGATCGGCTTCAAGTACCTTTTCGGCGACGCCCGGCTCCTGGTAATAGGTCACATAAAACTGCATCCCTTGCGGCACGCGCCGGCGATTGGCTTCGCTCGGCTTGATCGCGCCTTCGGCACGAACCGAGTAAGGCACGCTCAACAGCACCACCCCTCGGACCATGTCGGGCCGCAAGAGGGCCGAGTTAAAGGCGGCCGTCGCTCCCCAGTCGTGCCCGGCGATCACCGCTTGCTCATACCCAAGGGCGTGCACCAGGCCAACGATGTCACCCGCCACTTGCAGTTGGGAGTAATCGCCGATGTCACGAGGAGCGTCCGTCTGGCCGTAGCCACGCATATCGGGCGCCACCGCATGGTAGCCGGCGGCCGCCAGAGCAGGCAGCACGTGACGCCAGTTATACCAGAGTTCCGGAAAGCCATGCACCAACACGACCAGTGGCCCCTGGCCCTGCTCGGCAACGTGCATCCTGATTCCGTTGACCTGAACGAACCGGTGGTGCAGTTCGCCGGTTTGCGCCGCCACCGGAAACACCGCAACGGTCACAAGGCATGCAACCACTCTTTTAGTCATGATGGTGATGCAACTCTTCGTGGTCGGCGATCGCTTTGTCGCGTTGGCCTTTCGCGTTCTGCTTCCGGGCGACCTTCAAGTTGGATTGCCGCGTGGTCTCTGAGCTGACGGCAAACATCGAGATCAATTGTTCCAGGTTCTGGCTTTGACAGCCCGGACAGACCGGTGAATTCGAGTTACGTACGAGCGCCTCAAAACTCTCCCCGCAGTCGAGGCATTTAAAGTCGTACAAAGCCACGGTAGTCTCCTTTGTGCGTCAAGGCCGCAGCGCTGGCCACTCTTCAATCTTGATTCGCCCCACGACCTTGGCGTCGGCGCCAAACACCAGCGCTTCACCATCCTCAACGCCCGATGCTTGCGGAAACGCACCACTGATGTTCGGGAAATGAGTCACCAGGATCGTATTGGCTCCGGTCGGAAGCTGCGTCACTTTTTTCTTGAGCCACGCGGCTTGAGCTTCCGTTCCGCCCTGCATGCTCCGGCCACCATCGCCCAGCTCGGCGTACGGCTGTGGATTCCCCAACTGCGCATACCGCACGGTTTCGAGAGCCCGATAGGTAGGGCTCGTGAACACCTCACCGATAGGAATCTTCAAATCGCGCAGCGCCTTGCCCATGGCGATCGCGGTGGTCCGCCCGGCTTCGTCCAACTGGCGCTCCATCTTGACGTTATCGGCGTTCGCAGCCTGCTTGTCCGGCGCCTCGCGTGGTGAGCTCGTGTGGCGCATCACGATGACGTAGCCGCCTTGCCGCAAGGCTTTCACCAGGGCTTCACCGGACAAGCCTTGCGCGTGAGCAGCTCCGGTCGCAAGCAACATTCCCACCGTCAGTGCAGACTTCATTGAAATTCTCCTGTTCCATTGTAATGCCGTGAGGGTCGCGGAAGCAGGTACAATATGCAACCAGGAGATGGCGTGCCAACCGTCAGATTCACGCAGAACATTCAGCGGCACGTGGAGTGTCCCACGCGCCAGGTCGCGGGTGTGAGCATACGCGAAGTGCTCGAGAGTTATTTCGCTCTGCACGGGCAGG
>JBGPHB010000133.1:0-8325 GCA_041484155.1 Bryobacteraceae bacterium | reverse complement strand
AGTTGACGCCCGAATCGAGCGCCTTTCCAACCAGCTCTCCAGCGAGATCCTGGCCGACTTTGGAGACCGAGGCGAAGATTCCTTTCGAGAAACCGAACGTCATCGCACCGAACGCCAGGCGCGAAACGACCAAACCGGAATTGCCCAATCGTGAATATTGCATGGTGGATATCTTTCTATTGTAATGTGGGGCGAGTACCGGCTTTTTTTGGTAAGGAAAGAAGGCCGGCGCGGACGCCGGCCCGCCGGCAAGACTGCCTGCCTCACTAATTTCTCAAACGGGCCACGCCGGTGACGTTCTTGGCTTGTTTGATGGCGTGATCGAGTTCCCACGCTTGCCGAAAATCCACCGCTGAGCCAGACGAATCCCCGAGGCCTTTTCTCGCGGCCCCTCGATTGATGTATGCGTTGGTATACGCCGGATTGAGCCGGATGGCATCGGAGAAGTCGGCGATGGCCGGTTCGAACCGTTGAAGCAGAAGGTAGACGTAGCCACGTGCGTTGTACGCAGTTGCGAGTTGGGGATCGAGCTCGATCGCCCGATCCAGCGCGTGTAACGCCTCGTCGTATTTCCTGCTGTCCATGCGGGAGCGGCCCGATCTTTCATAGCGGCTCGCCTCACCCGGAGGCGGCGCGGGTTTTACAATCGCGACCTCTTTCACGGGATTCTCAGTGGACGGCGGCGGAGCGGCCTCAGCCTGGACTGGTTGCTCGGGCTGGATCGGCTGGCGGACCGCCTCGTTGTTCTGGAGTACCTGTTGGATGGCGACCGTCAACCGCTCCGTCGGGAGCGGCCCTTGTGAAACCACATTTGCCCGGTTGATGTCTTGGATCGCCTGTTGCGGCGCACCGGTGTTGAGATAACCTTCGGCCCGGCACAGATACGCCGCGGAGGAACCGGGGTTGAGCGTCACCGCCTGATTGCAATCCGCGAGTGCGCGGTCCACCTGTCCCAAGGTCCGCAACGCAGTGGCGCGAGCGAGGTACGCCTTTTCGAGGGCCGGCGCGATGGAGATCGCCGTCGAGTAATCGTCGATCGCTTTTTGATGCTCGCCCACTTGCAGATACAGTCCTCCGCGAAGCATGTAACTCTCCGGATCCTTCAGATTCCGGCGAATGCCTTCGTCGATGTCCGCCAGCGCCTGCGGGGTTTGGCCCGCGGCCGCGTACGCTTTGGCACGCGTCGCATAAGCGTACGAGTTGTTGGGCTGGAGCGCCAAAGACTGGGTCACGTCTGAAATGGCGTTGGCAAACTCGGCCAACTGGTAAGAGCAATATCCGCGTCGAAGGAACGCCGCATCGTTCCGCGGATCGAATTGGATCGCCTCGCTGTAGGCTTCCATCGCGGGACGATACAGTTTCTGCGCCTCGAGATCCTTCGCGCGGTTGTAGGCGTCCTGGCCTCGCTTCCAGGGAGGGGAAGACTCGGTTACCTGCGGGGCCGGCGCCGGGTCTTTGCTTTTCTTGGCCGTCCGCGTCAGCTCCTTCACGGAAGCTTGCAGATGCTTGATTTGCTCCTGCAACTGCTGCAAGGTCTGCTGGAGTTCCTTGACCGTGGCGGATAGATCCGGTTTCGGAACGTCCGCGCTGAGCAGCCAACCGGCCACCACGATCAGCCCTACAGCCGGAATGACGAAGCCAAGACGGGAAGACATGATCAGGCCACTAGACCGATGATTCAATTATGGGACATAACGTTTCCAAACGGCGGATAGAGTACTGGAGGTACTCACGGAAAACCACGGGAGGACTAGAATATACTTGATCAAGTAGGGAGGCAGCAATGGCTCACGTCGCAATTCCCGCTTCCACGGCCGACCGGCCTTATGTTCTCAGCGTTGACCGGGCCGCCGCGGTTCCCTGGTACATCTGGTGCGCGGTCATCGCCGTGACGTCGGTCATCGTTGGCGCGCACTGGGATATTTCCTGGCATCGGTCCATTGGCCGCGATAGCTTCTGGACTCCGGCGCACATGGCCATCTATGCCTGCGGCGTGCTGGCCGGCATTGTGTGTGGCTACCTGATCCTCTCCACTACCTTCGGGAACTCATCGTTTCCCAAGGAAGCGACGGTGCGCATGTGGGGATTTCGCGGGCCGCTGGGCGCGTTCGTGGCGGCCTGGGGAGGCGTGACGATGCTCGTTTCCGCGCCGTTCGACAACTGGTGGCACAGCGCCTATGGCCTCGACGTCAAGATCGTCAGCCCGCCGCACGTAGTTCTGATTGCGGGCGTGCTTGCGGTGCAGGCGGGGACACTCATTCTCGTACTGGGGCAAATGAATCGATCCCAGGGCAAGCTTGCCGTTGTATTGAATCGGCTGTTTCTATATGTCGCGGCGACGATCATGGTGATCCTCGGTATCTTGCTGGCCGAGTACACCGCCCGGTTCTACATGCACAGCGCCACCTTTTACCGGGTGGTATGCACGGGTATTCCCGTGCTGCTTGCTGCGATGGCGCGGGCGTCCCGCCAGCGCTGGGCCGCGACGATTGTTACCGGACTCTACACGCTGTTCCTGATGAGTGCGATCTGGATTCTCCCACTCTTTCCAGCGGTCCCGAAGCTGGGGCCGGTGTACCAGAACGTCACCCATTTCGAGCCGATGGATTTCCCGCTGCTGTTCATCGTCCCCGCGATCGTGCTCGATCTCTTGTGGGCGCGGCTCGACGGTTGGAACAAATGGGCTCAGGCTCTGATCGCCGGTGCAGTGTTCCTGGTGGTGTTTCTGGCGGCACAGTGGCCCTTTGCCGATTTTCTGAACTCGCCGGCTTCGCGAAACGACTTTTGGGGCACCAACCACTTCGGTTACCAGACCCGTCCGGACAGCATCCCCGCCCAGTACAAATACTTCGTTATTGAAAAAACGGCGCAAGAGTTTTGGAAGCAGATGGGCATCGCCATGCTGATCTCGATCTTCGGCATGCGGATCGGATTCGGCCTGGGCGACTGGATGCGTACCGTGCGGCGCTGAAATGCGCAAGCTGGTGTTCTTTCTGCTTGGCGGCCTCGCGCAAGCGCACATCGGAAGCCCGGATGTGTTCCAGGACGGCGCCGCTGGGCCCTATCCCGTATTTGTTACCATCCGCCCGCCGTCCGTGATTCCCGGCGTGGCGGAGATCGAAATCCGCACTACGGCGACCGATGTCCGCTCGATTCACATCGTGCCCACGCCGATCACGGGGCCGGGCGCCAAGTTCGCACCCACTCCCGATCTCGCCGTACGCTCGAAAGACGATCCGCAGTTTTTTACGGGATCACTCTGGCTGATGGCGGTTGGCTCCTGGCAGGTGCGGGTCAGCGTGGATGGGGAGCGAGGCACAGGATCGTTTGCCGTCCCCGTGCCAGCCGCTCCCAGCAGCCTGGCTCGAATGCAATTCGGGATCGGCGCGGGGCTGCTCATGCTGACGCTGCTGCTGACCGTTGGCGCCGCCAGCATCGTGGGCGCCGCAGTGCGTGAAGGGCGGCTCGAACCCGGCGCGCAGCCGGACGACCGCCTTCGCAGGCGGGCGCGCGTCGGCATGGGTGCGGCGGGCGCGTTCCTGGTGCTCATCCTGTGGGGCGGCAATAGCTGGTGGACGTCGGAGGCGAAAAACTACGGCGTGAGGGTCTACAAGCCCTTGAAAATGACACCTTCGCTCGTGGATGGGCGGCTGAAGCTCGAACTCGAAAGTAGTTGGCTGAATGTGAAGACCGACGACTTTCTTCCCGACCACGGCCACTTGATGCATCTGTACGTGCTTCGGCTCCCCGGGATGGAACAAGTTTGGCACTTGCATCCGGAGAGAAGTGCATCCGGCGTGTTTGCCCAGGACCTCCCGCCCATGCCGGCGGGGCGCTATGCGCTCTATGGCGACGTGGTGCACGAAAATGGGTTCCCGGAAACGATGGCCGCCGAGATGGACCTGCCCGAGATTCCCGGCAAGCCGCTTCAGGGCGACGACGCGGGGGGCTCCGGTCCGGCGCTCGGCCACAATCCCGATCCGCTGGTCTCCGATCTGGGCGATGGCGATCGCATGGTGTGGGTGCGCGAGCCAGGGCCGGTAAAGGCCGGGAAGGCGTCACGATTTGCGTTCCGGGTCGAGGACAAAGATGGCAAACCGGCTCAGGATCTGGAGCTGTACATGGGCATGCCGGGTCATGCGGCGTTTGTGAAGGCCGACCGCACGGTGTTCGCGCACGTGCATCCGTCGGGGTCCGTGCCGATGGCGGCGTTGGAACTGGCGAATCCGACGCAAGATCCTCACGCCGGGCACACGATGGCCCTGCCGGCCACGGTCTCGTTTCCCTATGGCATTCCGCAGGCCGGAGAGTATCGGGTCATCGTGCAAATCAAGCGCGGCGGCAAAGTGGAAACGGGCCTGTTCGATTTTCGTGCCGAACCGTAGGTGTGGAGAATTGTTTTCTCAACCCGCTCCCTCATTACCGACATGGCAGACGAAACCGTCTGCCCCACCTTGCTCCTCAAGGTGTCGCGAAGGCGTGGGGCAGGCGGTTTCGCCTGCCAGTCACGATTCTAATAACAGCAATGGAGCGGGTCACTGCACGCCAATCGTCACCGGATTCGCGGCCTGTCCATCCACGGTGAGGGTAACGGTAACCTCGCCGCGGCCCTTCAACGCCGCAGGTATTTGCACGTTCACCTGATCCAGGCCTGGAAATGTACCTTGCGCCCCTGCGAACGCCACCGGTACGTCCACGCCGCCGATGGTACATTTAGTGTTCGCCAGCGAGCTTCGGTTGCGAATCCCCGTACCGAACAGGAGCAAGAATGTCGGGCCGCCGGAAACATCAATGGGGACTGGCGTACAGCTCAGTGCTGCCGTGCCACATTGAAAAGCGAGCGACACTGGCTGTGTGCCATCGGGGTTCACGTGCAGGGCGAGGGCGGCGGCTGCGCCCGCTCCGTTTCCATTGGCAGCGAAGATGCCGGGAGCCAGCGTCGCGATTTGTACGGTACCGCTCGAGGTCGCTCCGCTGGTGGTCGCGACCGTGATCGTGGCCTGACCTGACGCAGTCCCCGCCGGCACCACGTAATTGATTTGCGTTGGCGAAACATAGTAGAGCTGCGCGAGCCTCAGCACGCCGACGGCATCCGTTACCGTAACGGTACTCCCACCCAGAACCGTCGGAAAATCCGCGGTGGGCGCGGTCAGGACTGTCCCAGCAAGGGCGGGGCCTTTGGCGGCGCCAAACCCCTCCACCGCCAAGTTTGAGGCGGCGCCGGTCGCGGCGGAAATGTTCGTCAGACTGCTGGGCGCGGGTGGAGCGATCGGTATGGTCGCGCCATCGATGGACAGCAGAAACTTAACGAGTTGTTGCCGTTGCGCGGCGGTCTGAATTGGATCGGCCCCGCCGGTCGCCGCGTTACGGTGCGTTGTATTCAGCAATACGGCATCCAGCGTATCCGCGGACCCGTTGTGGAAGAACGTTTGCGGGAATGCGAACAGCGACAACAGCGAGGGCGGGTTGAACCCGGCTGCGCCGAGCGGGGCCACTGCCGTAGCTCGCACCTCGTTCTTGGCACTCGCATCGAACGTGCCGACATTGCGCAGTTCCGCGATCAACTGGGCGCCGCTGATAAGGGTCGCGTTGGGCGGCGGCGTGGCGCGGACTTTACTGGTGGTCCACTGCGGGCCACCGTGGCAGCTCTGGCAATTGGCCTGAGTAAAGAGCGCACGTCCGGCGGTGACATCGGGGTCGGTCTTGCTGGCTGGTGAAATCGGCGAGCGGATACCGGTCGCGATGTAAGCCTTGAGCGCGTCCCAGGCCGGCACGCCGCGGACTTTCAGTTGTAGCCGTCCGCCGCTGGCCGGCGTAAACGCGGCCAGACTCGGGTCCTGAGTAACGCCATCCGCCAACACGATCAACCCCTGGCCACCCGAGACGCCACGAATATTGGCCTCGAAATCTTCTTCTTCATCGAAAATTGCGGACCAGTTCAGCGCCTTTTGTGTGGTGGGGTCGCCCGGAGCGAAGTCCGTGTGCTGCGGAACCGTCCGCCGCGGGCCCGCGCCAAAAATCCACACCACGTTGTCGGTGAGGCCGAAGGGATGACACGCGGAACAGGATCCCCAACCGGCGGCCGACATGCGCCCGGTGATGGCCGCCCCGCCTGTTGTAGCCGGGTCGAATACTCCGATGGAGGTGTAATATAATTCCTTACCGATTTGCACTTTGTCTTCCGGAGTGCCTGGCGCAGGCACGTTGGCGGATTGCAGAGTGTTGGTAACCTTTTCGGCGCTCCCGGTCAGATCAATGAACGTCACGTCACGCGACACATAGTTCATGACGTACGCGGCTGTGTCAGACGAGTTAATCACCATGCCTCGGGGATTTTTGCCGGTGGGAATCTCCAGCACGCGGGTTGTGTCGGTAGGATCGCTTTGGACGGTAGCCGCGCCGGTGCCCGGATCGATCTTCAGTTTGACCACGATGTTGCTGGCCGCGCTGACCACGTAACCTTCGTCGGCCTTGTGCTTGAAGGCGATGGCCCAAGGCTGCGTGATAAAGCGACGGGTGGTATTGGTCTGGCTCCCAACAGCGCTGTGCATATTGATGGTCTTGCCCGCGTCCTTGTTGGTTCCCAAGTCGATGACGTTCAGCAGACTTTGGGTGTTCACATTGAATCGAAGCGGGCCGTTCGGGGACGCGCCCGTGCTCGGCACGAAGGCGAAATGCCCTCGGATGGCAATTCCATTGAGCTGGTTCGGGTAGGCCCCGGTTACGAATTTGAAGTCTTCCGCGGCGGGGGTTGCCGGCGCGGCAATGCGCGCGAGGGCGTCGCCCGCGGCCTTGAAGCCGGTATCGGCAAGCGGATTCAGAAGCGCCTCTCCGGTCACGGTGTCGGTAGCGGCGGAAATCACCGAGACGTGGCCGGCTTTCGCGTCATCGGATCCGTCGAATTTGCCGGGGACCGGTAATGCCAGGAACTGCGTGACGTACACAGTCTCCAGCGCATCGTCACCTCCGTTGTTGGTAATGGCGATTCCGCGCGGCTCCACTCCGACATTCGGAATGGTGCGGATGACCTGGTTGGTACTGGTGTCAATGACGGATACGCTGTTCGAGCGCGCGTTCGCGACGTAGAGTTTGCGTCCGCTGGGAGTGAGCGCCAGACCGTAGGGCTCGGTCCCGACCGGGATGGTGGTCGACACGGCAGCGTATCCCACCGTGTTCCGATTCACGGTCAACACGGTAACCGTGCCGCTCACCGTGTTTGCGACGTAGGCGCGCGAACCATCGGGAGACAGCGCCACACCGTTCGGCTCGAGGCCCACGGAAATTTCCGCGCGCGCCACGTTGATGCTAGGCCCGACATCGAACAGGCTAACGCTGTTATTGTCCGGGTTGGCAACCGCCAGCAACGTATCGTCCGCACTCAAGGCCAGCGGCTGCGAAGTTGTCGGACCGGAAAACCGGATCGCATCGGCCGCCGACACCAGCCTGGGGTGCTTCGAGAACCAAAGCACACCCGCCAATATCGTCACGGAGAGAAACAAAATTCTAAGGAGAATGGACGCCTTCACGGAGAACCCCACTTTCATAGTATTTCCAGGTCAGATTACTCTACAATGTACCGGAGCATATCACAAATCGTTGCGGGCACAGCAAGCCAGCCGAGCTTGGCAAAGACAACGCATGCGGGGGATCGGACCTTCAGGACCTCGGAAGTAGGGGTCAACCCGCCCGTCTTCCGGTCGATGCGGAAAACCACAATGTTATGATCCGTCTCACTGCCGGGGAACTCTAATCTCGTTAGGCCCCTCCGGCGAAAGCACGACAGAGATCATATTCACTCTAGTCAGTGTAGCCGTGGGGCAGCCAGTCATGGCGGCGAGCCGGCCTCCTGGCCGGCTTTTTTGTCGGGATGCGGCCAAAAAAGCCGGCACGAAAGCCGGCTTGCCGGCAGGACTGCCCGCCCCACCCTCACTAATCGCTTACGGATTTTCCTTGGACGGCGATCTCGCGACGCTCCGCCGATAGATAGCTTGACGCGGAGGGTTACCCCCCCGCGACCAACGCTCCGCCGTCCGGCAGGAGCGCTTCAGGAGATCTCGTGCTCAAAGCCATTTTCAAAGTCGCGCTCGCAGTGTGCCTGGCCCGAGCCGCCCACGGACAAGCCGGTGGCATCACCGTCACTCCGCCGGGGCTCACGCTTACGTATCAACTCGGCGCGATACTGCCCACCGCCCAGACGCTGCAGGTTCAGACGGTGCCCAAGGGCTTGAGCGTCACGGTCGCCGTTTCCGGAGCCCCGTTCAACGCTGCCTGGCTCCTGGTCTCGGCATCGGTGGCCAAGAGCCCCGCGTCTCTCAAGGTGACGGT
>JBGPHB010000132.1:0-8335 GCA_041484155.1 Bryobacteraceae bacterium | reverse complement strand
CTACTCCTTTGCCTTCGCAGCCGCTGCTTCCTTCTCTCGCAGCCGCGCGCCACTTAAGATGCCGCCCAACGCGTAATTGGCCTCGTGGCAGGCGTACTCATAAATGTGTTGATCAGTGGCCGGCCAGGTGTATTCGCCGGTCCAGGGTTTGTCCCACGTTGCCGGATCTTCGATCGTGAAGCGATAGAGCAGCGTTTTGGCGTCCACGCGGGTGAAACGCTCGATCACGTGCATGTTCTCAGTCGCTCCGCGGAACCGCGTCTTGTCGTTGAAATTGGTGGTGTCAACCACCAGCGTGTCGCCTTCCCAGTGACCCACCGAGTCTCCCAACCACTGTCGGATTGTCGTCGGAAGATGCTGCGCGTTCATCCGGACCGTTCGGGCATCGTGAACCATCTCGGTGAGGATCATCACCGCGTCCGGCGTCTGCACGATCTGGTGCAGATTGTTGTAGAAGTAGTCCGGCAGCATAGGCGGTCCCGACGTGGATCCAAATCCGAGCAGGCAGCGCTCGCCTAGCGGCCGCCGCTCCGGGTCATCGTAGGCTCCCGGCGCCGTCTCGAGTCCCGGATCGTTGCTTTCCTGGGCGTCTGAAGTCGGTCGCGCCAGCAGCCCGGCCACTCGTTGCCTCGCAGCCGGTTTGAGCGGAGGCACCTTGCCTTCAGGCGGATCGATGACCAGCGACGTTCGCCGTTGTCCATCGACCACCGTGTAGGTCGAACCCGGATCGAGCCAGCCCGTGTTATAGCCACCCACGTTCCCCGCCGGGCCGAAGGATCCATCTCCGCCCTTTGGCGGCGCCGGCCGGTCGCCTTTAATCGACTGATCCCCCAGTTTCCTTAATAATGCGGCCCCGGCCTCGAGCTTGGCCGCCTCCTCTTTGGTGTACACCGCCCCCTTGGCTCCGGCCGGCCGCTCCATCGGCGTCAACGTGGCCAGATCGTAAGTGCCCTGAAGATCCGGATGGCCGTCCGGCATCCGAGGTACGGTGTAAGGTTTCGGCGCCTGAGCGTGGGCGATCGCCATTCCCAGGACCACCGTGAACACAACCAATCGATTCAGCATGCAAACACCTCCACAACTATCGGCCGAGCGGTTTCTTGCGCCACTGACCGTACAATAACTCTTCGACGAACTCCGGGCACTTGAAATCCAGAAGCTGCGCGTTCTTTTCCTGACGCCGGTACAGCGGCATGCGCATCTTCCAGGGACGCGTGAACACATTCGGATCCGTGATCGTCGCTTCGTAGGAGATCACGTCCGGGCTGGTGCGGGTGTAACGCTCGACCACGTGGAGCGCCTCACTGTGAAAATTCCCGGCGCGATCGAACCAGGTTTGATCGTTCAGCCCGGTCACGTCGATGACCAGCGTTTCGCCTTCCCAGCGGCCCACCGACTGTCCCATCCAGGAATCGATCGGCGCCGGCCCTGGGTCCTTCAAAAAGACGTTGCGCACCGCGCCCGCATACTCGTAAGTGATGAAGATTTGGCTGGCGTTCTGAAAGATCCGGAATGGATAGGGCATGTAGGTGGCGCGCGGCACGCCTGGCAGATAGCACTTGATTTCAGGATCGGCAGTTAACCAGTTCTCCTGATTCTCTTTCTTCCTGGCCAGGGCCTCCGCTTTATACGGGATCTCGTCGCCCTCCACGACGCCGAGGCTGGGAGGGACGGCGCCGACCGCGCCAAGGGCGAGCACCGGGGCTGCGGGAACCGGACCATAAGGCCCGGGCCTGAGTGCCATAGCGGGCCGCGCTACATGGGCCTGAATGTCGTAGTTGGCTTCGTTGAGCGTCTGCCAGACTCCGTTGAGGTCAGGCTTGCCGCCGGCCGCACGCGGCGCACGATACGGCGCTTGGCCGGCCAATGGCACGACCGTGAGCACCACGGTAATTAGGTACTGACGCGCTTTCGACATTCACCGTTTGACAGTTGAATCCTGTCCAGTATACACCCGAGCGCTCCGCCGCCGCACCTCCAGCAAACCTGTCGCCCGGTAGGTATTGGAGACTTAGTTGGACTAAGGGGTCGCTGAAAAAGGTGTGAAGAATTGTCTTCTGAAACGATTCTCGCTCTACTTGTTGCTCACCGACTGCCGGTCCGGCCCGTAAGTGGGACCATGCACCGTTCGGTGCGATACATACAGCCAGCGGCCATCGCGCTTCTCGTAGACCCGCTCGAACCACACGGAGAACCAGGACTGATCGGGGTGATCGGGGTTCGCAATTCTGTTCTGGGCGACGTAGCGGCCGTAGGTGATGGCGATGTCCCCGTGCATTTCGACTCTGACCGAGTCGAGATCGCGCGCATTGTACTGTTTGTTCTCAACTCTCTTCAGAAAGGCTTTCCGGTCATCGACCAACAGCGGCTTGCCACCGTTAGTCCAGCCGTCGCCGTGAGTGAAGCTGAGGTCGCTGGCACTGACGCGATCCACATACGCGACGTCGCCGCGCACCACGGCCGCTTCCATGGCTTTCTCGAACGCGAGCACTTCCGCGGCGTCTGACGACTTCGGCGCCTCTGCGGCTAAGGCCGAGCAGCTAAGTACGGCAGCCAGGAAAACGTGGGATTGACAAGGCGTGTACATGCCAGGAATTCTATCACGCCGTCACTTCACCTTCTTGATCCACTCCAGAATCGGCTTCGACACGGTCTGGTCAGGCGTATCGATCGAGAACACCTCGGACATGTGGCTCTCACCCTTCTCGAAAAGCATGGTTGGACAATGGGCGGACCCTTCCTTGCATAGTTCGTCGTGCAGCGTCTGAAAGAACGGGCTCATCGTCCCATTGATGCCTGGGTCGAGTTCGGCGGTGGCGAAAAACAGCGCCACTTTGGTCTTCTTGAGCTCGGGCAGGCTTGATCGGGCCAATTGCGTGGCTTCATCCACGGGCTGAGCTGCACCGCGCCCGCGGCCGCCCGCCGGAGGAGTTGGGACTGCCGCCGCGGGACCGGCGATGGCTCCCTGGATCACTCCTTGCCCGCCGGCGCCACAGGTGCTGCCGGTTCCCGAGAAGGCTCCGCCGGGACCGGCGGGATTCGGAGGGTTCAGCGGGAGAATATTGAACTGCCCGGACATGAAGATGGCGCCCTTCACGCCCACACCCTTCGGCCCATAGATCTCGGGGTGGCCCATATAGGTGCCGAGCGGACCGTTACCGGCGGACTGAGCCCAGATGAACATGCGTTCCGGGTTGCCTTGGTATTGGGAGACGTTCGCCTCCACCCACTGGATCATCCGGGAAACGTCTTTGGCGCCGTCGTCCCAATTCGAACCCGCGTGGCGCTGCATGGCGGCCACGACCATCCCGTTCCTGGTCCCCCAGCGTCCGATGTTGTCGTAGAATGCATTGGCTTCACGCACCTGTTGCTCGGTTTTGTTGCCCTGGCCCCCGGAAATATACATCAGCACCGTGCGCGACCCGCCGCCTTTGTCGGCCGTGTAGACATCCACCAGATCCTTGGGATCAGGGCCGAAGGAGATGTTTCGCGCGATCGTGACGCCCGGGTATAGCGGCGTCACGCTGCTGTTGATGTCATTGACGGGCATCAAGGGGCGATACAGTTTCGCGGTACAGCCCGGATCGACGATCTGCCCGATCTTTCGCAGCCCGGCTTCGATATCCGGCGGCACCTGCGCCGGCGCGATCCCTGCCGCTAGGAATGGAATCAAGAGAATCGATCTGACAGTCGCCATCCGGGCCGCGACTACCGCCACGACTGAGCTGGGCAAAGCGTTCCTCGCATTCATTGTGGATCTCCGTCCTGGGCCAAAGCCGCTCAACATGGTAAGCTGCACCGCTTTTAGTGTCAAGGTAGAGCGTTAGCACCGAAGCTTCCGATCATGGTACATATCAGGCTGGTGCCGACTCAGTGAATGGTTTCCGAGTATCCCGATTCGGGCGTCTTACAGCCACAGTCTGTCTCTTAGGGCTTTCTACGGTGTCCGCGCAGAACCGCGCCGCCACCATCACCGGAACGATCACGGACCCGGACGGCCATGGCGTCGCCAGCGCTCCGGTTCAAGCCAAGAACACAAAGACTCGAGCGCTCCATAAGACGACGAGCTCAGCATCTGGAAGTTACGTCTTCGGCGGGCTGCCGCCCGGTACCTACGAGCTCTCGGTCCCCGCCATCGGCGTCACTCTCGCCAACTATGAGCGAAAACGCGTCGTCCTCCGGTCCGGGCGAACCCTGCGACTTGACGTTCGCCTCCAGTGGGGCGTGAACCTCGGGACCCCTGGAGATGACGCGGCCGTCTTCCTGGCCTCGGCCCGCCGCGAGTCGCCGCCGCCGTCCGGTCCGGCGCCCCATACTCCCGAGGGGGAACCCGATCTCTCCGGCGTCTGGATTGGCAGCGACGATCCCAACCCGGAAGAGCCCCCTCTCTTGCCTTGGGCCTCGGCCGTGATGAAGCGGCGCAAGCAACTCGACAAGATCACCGACAACCCCTCGGCCCATTGCCTGCCGGCCAGCCTTCCGCTGTCCGGCGCTGGTATTTACAAGTTCGTGCAAACCCCGGCACTTCTTGTGATGATGTTCGAGGATGTGATCGGCTACCGCCAGGTTTTCCTTGATGGCCGCGGCCATCCGAAGGATGGGGATCCCTCCTGGATGGGACACTCGATCGCTCGATGGGAGAATGACACCTTGGTAGTCGACACCATCGGTTTCAACGAACGGAGCTGGCTCGGCCTCTATCCGCACACCGAAAAGCTGCACATCGTCGAACGCTACCAGCGCCGGGACCTGGGCCACCTGGACGTGCAAATTACCGCCGAGGATCCGGGAACGTTCCTCAAGCCGTGGACGATCAGGAATGTCTGGGAGCTGGCGCCCAAGGAGGATGTTCTGGAGTATGTTTGCAATGAGAACAACAAGGATCTCCCGCATCTTTCCGGCAAGTGATGCGAGGCGGCGCACGTTGCCGCTGATCCTGTCGCTGCTGCTGGTGCCGGTGATGCTGGCGCAGACCGAACTCGCCTCCATCATCGGTGTCGTCACCGATCCGGACGGCGGCGCGGTGGCGAGCATTCCGGTTCAGCTAAAGAACGCGGCCACCGGGGCCGCTTACGCCGTTTCCACTTCGGCCTCCGGAAGCTATACTCTGGCCAGCCTTCCGCCTGGTGCGTATGAAATGTCCGTTCCCGCCGTCGGCTTCACCCTCGATCGGTTCGAGAAAAAGGATATCGTGCTAGCGCCCGCGCAAATGTTCCGCCTGGACATTCGCATGGCATGGGGAAGCAACCTGGGCACTCCGGGAGACGACCCGTCGATTTTTCTCCGAAGCAAATACGCGGCCGTCTCCGGTGCGGCGCCACGCACTCGCGATGGCAAACCGGACTTGACAGGCCTGTGGAACGGTAACGACGATCCCAATCCGCAGGATCCGGAGGCCCTTCCGGCGGCGGCGGCTCTGGCGAAAGAGCGGCGGGAGAATAAAGAGATCGACGCTCCTTCAACGCGTTGCCTGCCGAGCAGCGTGCCGCCCATGGGCCCCCTCCTGTGGAAGCTGGTGCAGGCTCCCTCGGTGCTGATCATGCTCTTCGAGGACCTGCCGGGTTTCCGCCAGATCTACCTGGATGGCCGCGCCCACCCCAAAGACTGGAATCCCTCCTGGATGGGCCACTCGATCGGCGCTTGGGAGGGAAACACACTAGTGGTAGATACCGTAGGCTTCAACGACAAAAGCTGGATAGGCGACTATTCTCACACGGAGAGCTTGCATGTGGTCGAGCGCTACACGCGCCGCGATCTGGGCCATTTGGACGTCCAGATCACCATGGAAGATCCCGGGACGTTCGTGAAGCCCTGGACGGTGAAAGCCGTCTGGAACCTCGCCCCGGGCGATGAGATGCTGGAGTACGTGTGCTCCGAGAACAACAAGGACGTGTCGCACCTGGTCGGCAAATGATCCTTGGTTCGAACTTCACGGGTGGGGCAGCACGATCCAAGCCGCCAGCAACGGAATCAAGAGGATCGATCCCGGCTTACTGTTTGGACTCTCTGTTCCTCGGATCTTTTCCGACGATGTGGTCCACATCGCGGTTGTTCTCCTGGCAGATGTATTCCATCAGCTCCTCGTTTGGCCGGAGCGTAACGTGCCCGTACACCGTAAACGGCTTCGTATAGGCGCCTGGATCGGCGACGACGGTCTCCCATTCCAGGTGCCCTAGGTCAGGGCGCCGGTAGCGTTCGACGGTGTGCATCTGCTCGGTATGCGGGTGACCGGCGAAATCAAACCAGAACTTGTCATTGAACCCGATGGTGTCGATGACCAGCGTGTCTCCCTCCCATTTTCCGAGCGATTCCCCGAACCACGTGGGGTTCACATCCTTCGAGTGGGCGCGCCCGTCCATGAAGATCTGACGATAGCTATGGATGTTCCCTTCAAAAAGGAAGTAGATGTAGCCGGGGATTTGGACAATTCTCCACGGGTAGGGAGCCATCCGGGGTACTCCCATCGGCAGGCAATTCGCTTCGGGATCGTCTTTCGACTGGTGCTCCTTGGTGAGCTTCAAGGCCCACGGCTGGAGGGGAAGGTTCTCGCCGGGCTTGAGAGCTTCGGCGAGATCGCGGGTGAAGCCGGGATCGGTACCCCAGACTCCCGACAGATCGGGCTTGCCGTCCGGCAGACGCGGCGACGGCATGACCTTCTGGCCGAAGCCAAAGGCTTGGAAAACAAGCAAGAACGCCGCCAGTGCGTATTTTTTCATATTAGCCCTTACTTCTTGACGTACTTCACCAAAACCTTCTGGCGGACTCGCGCCCCGTACACGTTGCCGGCGGCATCCGCGGCAACACCTTCGGCGGCCCCGCTGGTCGATGCGTCCGGATCCGGGTCGGTGTCTGGAATAAAGGCCGCCAGCTTCCCATCCCGGGCGCTCCCGATCCGGATGCCCCTCTTGAAGCCTGGGTTGCGGGTCGCGTTCGACTCGGAGTCGGCGACATACATCGTGTCGTCTTTCGCGATGTAGATCCCGCTGGGCCGGCCAAATTGCTTCCACTCTTCGAGGAAGCGCCCCTCCTGGTCAAAGATCTGGATGCGACTATTGTCCCGATCGCCGACAAACACCCATCCTCTGGAATCGAGGGCGATGGTGTGGGGCAAGCTGAACTCGCCGGAGCCCGACCCTTTCTTTCCCCACGTCTTAATGAACTTCCCATCTTTCGAGAACTTCACCACGCGGTTGTTGGTATGCCCGTCGGTGACAAAAATGTCGCCATTCGCGGCCACCGCGACATCGGTCGGCCCGTTGAAGGTGTTCGGACCGTCCCCGGCAACGCCGGCGGTGCCGAGGGTCAACAACACGCGTCCATCCGGACTGAATTTGAAGACCTGGTGGCCCTTCCCATCTTTGCCTTGCGCATCGGTAGCCCACAGGAAACCATCGCGGTCTATATTCAGACCGTGAGGTTGGACGAACATGCCCTCGCCGAGCCTCTTGAGGAGCTTTCCCGACGGATCGAATTTGAGAAGCGGAGGCTCGCTTCTATGAAATACCCACAGGTTGCCCGCGGCGTCGGGATCCACCGAGATCACCGCCCCCCACTGCGCGCCCCCGAGTTGCGCCCAGTTCTCGACGGTGCGATACGGATTGGGTTGGGCCTGCGGCCTGCTTCCATAGAGCGCGATCGCCACGACCGTGGCTACCGCAAGCGCGGATCTCACTCTTCCAGCATTTGGCATCGCATCGAATCCTCCTTAGGACTCTCCACGATAACCCCTTTTGCCTTCGGGTGGAAGGGTACGACCTCTAGGTCATCGACCACGAGGCGACACTACGGTGATTCGGGGTTCAGGACCGTTAACCCTTCGGTTGAGGCGACTTCCGAAAGCCGCTTGTCCGCCACAACGAAGGTATCGAGCAAGCCGTTCTCCGATAGTTCCACCGCGACGGCGAGTTGAAGGGCGTCAAGAGTCTTCAGTGGCCGGGAGAAGCTGTGGCGGCCAATGAGCAATTCCGCGGCAACGAGGTGATCGAGCCGCAAACCGTGCACCACAATAGTCCCTGCCGCGATGTCCAGCATCATCATAGCTCGCTGCGCTCCCGCCGCCTTTCGGTCGAGTTCTCCGACGCGAACCTTCATCGCAAAAACTGATTGCGTCTCGAGCACGCCCAGACTCGACACACGAATCTGCCGGTTGGGCTCGGCGGAGATAGCATTTACTCTTTGCGACCCGAGCTCGGTGTGGTAGTATTTGGCGAATGCGCTGGTATCAAAGAAGTATTGCGCCAATCAATACTCCCCACGTTCAGCGGTGACGGCGTCCGCAACGGAACCATGGATTGTTGAAAGAAGCGCTCTCACCTGCTCGATCGTGGGAAGGTCT
>JBGPHB010000131.1:0-8373 GCA_041484155.1 Bryobacteraceae bacterium | reverse complement strand
CCGTCAGGGCGGGGTTCGGTTCGGAAATGCACGCGGTCAAGTCTTCGCAGCCTTCGAAGTAGTACAAAGGAACCATGGCGATTCTCGGACTAGTTGAATACAACGATGCGACGCCTGAAGTGCGGGCCGTGTATGACGACATCATGGCCACGCGGCGCACGGACTGGATCAATAATTTCTGGAAGGCGCTGGCGCGCCATCCGGTGACGCTTCGCCGGACGTGGGAGTCGGTGAAGGAGATCATGGCGCCCGGTGCGCTCGACGCGCTCACCAAGGAGATGATCTATCTCGCCGTCAGCGCCACCAACCAGTGCGCGTACTGCATCGCCTCCCACACCGCGGCGGCGCGCAAAGCAGGGATGACGGACGCGCAATTCGCGGAGCTGATGGCGGTGACCGGCATGGCGAATGAAACCAATCGGCTGGCCAGCGGGTATCAGGTCGAGATCGACGAGCGATTCAGGAGCTGAAGTGTCGCCGGGTGAAGAGACCGTAGAAGCGAACCCGGCAGCCTCTGCACCGGTAGGGCCTGAGCAGCCAAATCCGAGCGAACGTGTCAAAGGGCCGATGTGACGCGGAGTGCCGGACCTTGGAGGCTCCGCAACTCCAACACGTCGGGAAATACCGCGTGCGAAATGCGGCCTTCAAAAGGCATACGGTCCAACACAGCGCCAGCGTCATGGCCCCGAACCCATAAAAGGGCAACTGGGAATCCGAAAACATATATTGCGGGACGCGAACCTTATCTTGCACGAGGAAGGCCAAGCAACCCCGCCCTGACGGGCGGGGCTTGTCGAGTGTCGATTGCCGTTGATTGGTGTCGGTTGCACGTAATAAAGCCCCGCCCGTCAGGGCGGGGTCCACAGGCTGAAGGCCTGTGCCACAGAGCATCAACAAGTTGCTCATGCCAGTGGCACAGGCCTTCAGCCTGTGAAACCCCGCGTTTACAACACCCCGCAAGCCCTGCCCGTAAGGGCGGGGTTCTGTTTCACAAATGTAGAAACTCCAGGCCCCGCCCGTCAGGGCGGGGTTAGAGAAGCGCGTATTAAATACTTAGGAAAATTTTGGACGTGCCATGTAGGATTTACTTCGGAGCTCTTGCATCTGGTAGGGAATCTTCTTAAGCTGGCACTAGTGCCCGACGGTCTCCGATTTACCTGTCAACGCGGCTGTATCAATTGCTGCAACATGTCGGGGTATGTCTACCTGACCGAAACCGACTTGAAGCGCGCGGCGAAGTTCACGGGTATGACGGCGCGCGCATTCGAGAAGAAATACGTTTACCGCACGCGGCACGAGATGCGGTTTCGCAAGCCGCCTGACAAGCAGTGCTCCTTTCTGCTGGAGAACGGCTGTAGCATCCATCCCGCCAAACCCACGCAGTGCCGCACCTTTCCGTTCTGGCCGGAACTGGTGGAACGGCCGGCAGCGTGGACGCGTACGGGGGGATATTGCCCGGGAATCGGCAAGGGTCCACTGATTCAAATCGGAACCGCGCTCGAGATGTCCGAGGAGCAGCGCAAGGCTTATCCGACGATGTACAAAACTTCATCGCTGGCTTAGGCCGCCATCCACCGCCAACACTTGACCGGTGATGAAGTTCGATGCGCCAAGGAAATAGACGACGGCGTCGGCGATTTCGTCCGCCGTGCCGGCGCGTCCCGCGGGCGTCGCGGCCACCAGCCGGGTGATGCGGGGGTCGGGTTCGCCGAAGGGGATTACGCCCGGCGCCACGGAGTTGACCGTCACGCTGGGCGCGAACGCTTTGGCTAGCGCGCGGGTCAGCATAATCACGCCCGCTTTGGAGGCGCAGTAATGGGCGTTGTGCGCCCACGGCCGCAGTCCTCCGAGCGAGCTGATGTTCACGATCCGGCCACCATCGCGCGCCAGCATTCGCCGCGCGGCTTGCTGACAACAGAAGAACGTGGCCTTCAGGTTCACCGAATGGACGGCATCCCAATCGGCCTCGGTGATCTCGAGCGGGTCGATCCGCGTGAAGCGGGCGGCATTATTTACGAGACCGTCGATTCGGCCAAAGTGTTTCTCGACTTTTTCGAAGAGCGATTCGATTTCGTTGACCCGTTCGAGGTTGGCCTGGAAGATCGGGGCGTCGCCGCACTCGGCGGCGGTGGCGCGCGCTTCTGATTCGGAGGTTTGATAATGGATCGCCACGCGAGCGCCTTCGCGTGCCAGGCGGATGGCGATCCCGCGGCCGATCCGCTTGGCCGCTCCGGTGACGAGAATGACGCGTCCTTTAAGTTTCGGCATGTCTAGAATATTTCATGTGGGGCGGGCAATCCTGCCGGCTCTTCTTCGGCTACACAAAGGCAAGAAAGCCGGCAAGGGGGCCGGCTCGCCGCCAGGACTGGCTGCCCCACGTCTGTCAGATCGGCGATTTTTACCACAGGCTGCTACCTGACCGTTTCCTCTCGTTCTGTAACTTGCTCCAGAAAGTCGCGGTCGATTTCGTAACCGAAGCCGGGCCCGGTAGGAACCGCGATGGTCCCGCGCGGCGAGACTTCGACGGCTGGTGAAATGATATCGCGCGCCCAGTATCGCTGGCTGGCCGACACATCGCCGGGGAGCACAAAGTTGGGAAGCGTCGAAAGAGCGATGTTGTGCGCCCGGCCGATGCCCGACTCCAGCATTCCGCCACACCACACGGGGATTCCGTGCGATTGGGCCACGTCGTGTACTCGCTTGGCTTCGCGAAAGCCGCCCACGCGGCCGAGCTTGATATTGATGATGCCGCACGCTTTCATGCGAATGGCCTGTTCGGCCTGGTGCGCGGTGCGGATGCACTCGTCGAGACAGATCGGTGTTTGGAGCTGCGCCTGCAAAACAGCGTGATCGATGATCTCGTCATGGGCCAGGGGTTGTTCGATCATCATCAGGTTGAATTCGTCGAGACACTTCAGCCTACCTGCGTCGGCCAGCGTATACGCGGAGTTGGCGTCGGCCATGAGGCGGATCTTCGGGAACGCGTGGCGCACCTCGCGAATCACGTCCACGTCCCAACCCGGTTTGATTTTGATCTTGATGCGCTGATAGCCCGCCGTGACTTCGGTCTCGATCTTCCTTAGCAACTGCGAAACGGTGTCCTGAATACCTATAGAGACACCGCAGGCGATTTCGATCCGGCCGCCTCCGCCGATGTGTTGGGCCAGGGAAACACCCTTGCGGCGAGCTTCCAGGTCCCACACCGCGGCCTCGACTCCGCCACAGGCCATTTGATGGCCGCGAATGTGTGAGGCGCGATCCGCGACCTGCGCAGCGGTTTCAAAGGGATACTTAAGAACACGCGGCGCGACGTAATCGCGCACGATGAGCCACGCGGCATCGGTCCACTCTTCGTTGTAAAAAGGATTCTCGCCCGCGGTGACTTCGCCCCATCCCGAGACGCCGTCGGACTTCACCTCCACCAGGACCATCTTGCGCTCGTAAGTACGTCCGAAGCTGGTCTCGAAGAAGTGCACCAGCGGCATGCGGATCTGACGCAAAACGATTTGGTCTATTTGGAATCCCATGGCGTCAGCAGATAGGTTCCGGCTTCAGGCGTGCGCTCGAAGCCGGCCACTGCCAGTCCTTTAGAAAAGTATTCCAGGAACCGGTCACTCACGCGCTTCTGAATTTCGAGGGCGCGCGGCGGGTCGGTTTCCTTGATCGAATAGATATCGGCGGGTACGGCAATGCGCGCTTCGATGGCCGGACGCTCGCACTTCGCTCCGGACAAGATTGCGTCGACGCGCGGGCTGGCGATCCACCATTCGGCGATGCAACGGTCCGTGGGCAGGCCGGCTTGCAGGCGGCTGGACGAGGTGCCGTACTGGTTCAACACGAAGCGGCGCACGATAGCGCCGAGGCGCTCCAGGTTGAAATAGGCGTTCTTGATTTCGAGCGGGTCGAAGGTCCATTCCACCAGATCGATTCCGCGAGCGAGTGCGTCCTTGCGCTGCTCCAACTTGAGGAGGCGGCCCACACCGGCATCGCGGTATTCCTGCGCGACTCCCAGCATATGGCTATGAAGGTAACTTTTCTGGTGCGGTTTCACGCCGGGGATAGCGAGACAGAACCCGACCATGCGCTCGCCGTCATAGGCGCCGAAGGCTTGTCCGCCGATCTTGGTGGCGACGACGAACAACCGAAGCGGCAACACTTCGATCTCGTCGAATCCCCAAATGAGTCTCTGCAGGCGCACAGCATCGGCGAACTCGCCGTGCCGGGTGAGCGCGCGCACTTCGATCACAGCTTCCGGCTTTTCGCGTCCTGCCATAGCGATTCCATCTCATCAATGGTGGCCTCGCGGGGCGTCTTGCCCTGTGCGGCGAGGCCGCTTTCGACGTGCTCGAAGCGGCGCCGGAACTTGGCGTTAGTTCCGCGGAGCGCCTGCTCGGGATCGACCTTCAGGAAGCGCGCAATGTTGACGATGACGAACAACAGGTCGCCAAGTTCATCTTCGATGGCCCCGTGCGGGCCGGTGCGGCGGGCCGCTTCCAGCTCACCCAGCTCTTCCTGCAACTTGGCGAACACCTGCTCGGAGTTCTCCCAGTCGAACCCGGCGCCGGCGGCTCGGGATGCGATCTGCTGCGCTTCGACCAACGCGGGGAGGGAGCGGGAAACGCCGTTCAGAAGTCCCGCCGGACGAGGTTTTTCCCCGGCTTTGATCTCGTCCCAGCGACGCTTGACGTCGTCCGAGGTGCGTGCCTCGCCATCGGCAAACACGTGCGGGTGGCGGCGGACCAGCTTGCGGTTGATCGCGTCGAGGGAGTCGGCGATGTCGAAGCGTCCTTCTTCCGCGGCCATTTGCGCGAAAAACACGGATTGCAGCAGCAGGTCCCCGAGTTCTTCCGCCAGACCTTCCCAGTCCCGCGCGTCGATCGCGTCCAGGACCTCGTAGGTTTCCTCGAGCAAGTAGGGCTTGATGGTGTCGAAGTCCTGTTCGCGGTCCCAGGGGCATCCGCCGGGCGAGCGCAGGCGCGCCATGATCTCGACGAGCCGCGCAAAACCGGGTCCGGCCGACAATTTGGGCTCATTTCCGGGCACGAGGAAGTCTCAGGTTAGCATGCCAGTCATATCAGTTCGTCTCGCCGGGCTGACGCTGAATGGGCCCAGCGCGAACGGCACCGCCTTGTCGGTCGCGGTTCGGTAAGCAGCTGATTGCTCACGGGGCCGACGCCGAACCGCGCGCGTAAGCAAGCGGGCGTATTGCTCTAGTTGGGAAGGCTGAACGCCAGGTACTCGCCCGAATAGTTGCCACCGCCGACGGCCACCACGACATACTGTTTGCCATCCACCATGTAGGTCATCGGCGATCCGGTTTGTGGGGCCGGCATCCACACAGCTCCGACTTCCTGGCCCGTAGTCTTGTCGTAGGCCCTCAGCATGGCGCCACGCGGGCGTCCGGGTGGCGTCGTGATCTGAGCGTCCCCCATGACAACCAGGGTCTTCGTTACCATCAATCCCACGCCCGACGTGCCCGGCTGGCCGGTCTTAGGAAGGTTCAGTCCTTTGAGCGCCGGATGGTTGCGGACGTAGTCCGGCGTGTCGCCATGAGGCACCTGCCACATGATTTCACCCCGGTCGAGATTGATCGCCGACAGGATCCCGTATGGCGGCTTGACGAGCGGCAGACCCTGGACAGTCAGACCGCCGGCGCCGCCGGCAGGCGTATTGGCCCCAGCGGCTGCCGGGAGTGGATCTGGTTGTCGGGCCTCGGCCTGACGTCTCGATCCATCCGCGGCGCAGCAATCGCCAGGCCCCAACACTACCTGGAATTGCCGCCCGGCGGTTCCCGAGACGTAGCGGATATCGGAGAACCCCGCCGGCGCCGCGACCAGCGACCTGACCTGGACGCCGGTGTTTGCAGCCTGTGAATAGACGGTGTGCGTCTCGGGATCGTAGGCCGATCCGGGCCAATTCGTCGCCGTTCCGGCGCCAATCGCGCCCAGCAGGCCGTTGACGTCGCCCAGGATCGGCGGAGCGTACAACGATGTCCCCACCTGGTACCGCTTGAGAACTTCGAGCGCCTGTACCCGCAGCTCGGGCGTGAAGTCGATCAAGTCGTCGGGCACCTTGAGAAAGTTGCGGGCGTAAGCGGGCGGCTTAGTCGGAAACGGCTGCGTCGGCGATGTCTTCTCGCCCGGAACGTCCGACTGTGGTACTGCGCGCTCTTCGATGGGCCATACAGGCTGGCCAGTCACGCGATCGAAGACGTAGAGGAATCCCTGTTTGCTCGGCTGGGCCACGGCTTTGATCGCCCGGCCGTTGACTGTGATGTCGGCCAGGATCGGCGCGGACGAAATGTCAAAGTTCCAGATGGGATGGTGCACCAACTGGAAATGCCACTTGCGCTGCCCGGTTTTCAGATCCACACAGACCAGGCTCTCGGCAAACAGGTTGTTCCCCGGCCGATGCCCGCCATAATAGTCCGACGAAGGCGTTTCTACCGGCAGGTATACCAGCCCGAGGTCTTCATCCACCGTGATCTGGGTCCAGACCCCGGTGTTGCCGTTCACGGCCCACGAATCGTCCTTCCACGTGTCGATGCCGAATTCCCCCGGCTTCGGGATGGTGTTGAATTGCCAAAGTTTCTTGCCGGTCCGTACATCGTACGCGCGAACCAGGCCCTTGGTGTTGTTATGAGTGGGGACTGTGGCGCCTTCCCGCATGGACGAGCCGACGATCATCACGTCCCTGGCCACAGCCGGCGTCGAATGAAGGCCGATCTCACCGGTTTCCAAATCGATCTGCTGATCGACGCCCTTCATCACGCCGACCTTCAGATCGACGAGGCCGCTGGTACCAAACGAGCCGATCATGGCGCCCGTCCTGGCATTGAGCTCGACGAGCCGATAACCCGTGGTCACGTAGATCACCCGCTCATCGCCGTGTCCGTCGGTCCAGTACGACACTCCGCGGCCCGAGAGCTGCCTCGGCGAGGCTGCGGCGCGCGCGCCTTCACGCATGCTATGAGCCCAGATCAGCTCGCCGGTTTTCGCGTCGAGCGCGATGACGGAGCGCCGCGTGCCGCCGGTCGTATAGATCACTCCATTGACCATGAGCGGCGTCCCTTCCAATTTGTATTCCGGGAACGGGCCCAGGTTGTCGGTCTTGAAGCGCCACGCGACCTCCAGTTTGTTGAAATTGGATGCGTTGATCTGGTCCAGCGGCCGATACCTGGTTCCCTTGATGTCGGCCGTGTAGGAAGCCCACTCGGTGTCCTTCTGGCGCCAATCGCTCGACCGGCCGCGAGACTGCGCCGGCGCGCCCAGAGCTGTCAAAACGAGTCCGGCGACGACCGGGAAAACGGTCCACAACAAAGTCGTGGCTCTTCTGATTCTCATCTGATGCATACTTCTCATCCTGCTGGCCTCCTTGACCTTGCTCGTTCGCCATCTCACTATCCTTCGAGCACGAATTATAGTACTCGTCCTGGCAAAGCACAAGGAGTCGGACGACTCGTGTGTCAGCCTGGAGTTTCTACATTTCTCAACTGAACCCCGGCCTCACGGGAGGGCTCGCCGGGTGTTGTAAACGATTCTCAACTTGAACCCCGCCCTCACGGGCAGGGCTTGCGGAGTGTTGTAAACGTGCGATTCCCAACTGAACCCCGCCCTCACGGGCAGGGCTCGCGGGGTGTTGTAAACGTACGATAAAGCCCCGCCCGTTAGGGCGGGGTCCTATTCAGAAATGTAGAGACGCACGGAAGTGCCGCCCCACCTGCGTACCTGTACGCTAAGACCGCCGCGAGCTTTGGTCTCGCGCACCCGCACACCCGGTAACATCTTCCACCGGTTATTACGCCTGTAGTATGCTGGAGAGTTAGAAGCTCAGCTAACCCAATGGAGGTCTGCAAAACCATGCCTACCGCGCTACGTAAAGTTTTGATCGTTCTGCCGCTTACCCTCTTGTTTTCCATCGCTTGCTGGGGCCAAACCACTACCATCGAAGGCGATATCAAAGGCGAAGATGGTAAGCCGCTCAAAGACGCGGTGGTCAAGATCGACCGCAAGGACATCAAGGGAAATTACAAGGTCAAGAGCGACAAAAAAGGCCACTACCTCTACGCCGGATTGCCCATCGGCACCTACAAGATCACCGTCGAGGTCGACGGCAAGGAAAAGGACTCGATGGACAACGTGAGAAGCACGACCGGCGACTCCAAGGTAGTGAACTTTAACCTCCAAGCCAACGCGGCCGCCGCTGCCGGGGGAGCGCCCACGCCCGAGGCAGACCGCAGCAAGTCGGCGGCCGAGCGGGCTGCCGACGAGAAGAAGAGGAAAGATGCCGAGGCTCAGCTCGCGAAGAACAAGGCGCTCAATGACGTTTTTAATGCCGGCAAGGACGCCGCCACGGCCAAGATTTGGGACGCGG
>JBGPHB010000130.1:0-8407 GCA_041484155.1 Bryobacteraceae bacterium | reverse complement strand
CCGGACGATCGTCCATTGCTGGAAACGGTTCTTCGCGGGGGTCATCCCAGCGGTAACACCGTTACGATGCGCTGGGTGCACAAGAGCGGCAGCGTCAGGTGGATTGAGCAACGAAATGTGCTCGTGCAGGATAGTGGTGGCCGATTGGTGGCGATCGAAGGCATCGCTCGCGACATTACTGAGCGCCAGCAACTGGAAGAGCAACTTCGGCATTCGCAAAAGCTGGAAGCCATTGGCCGGCTGACGGCTGGAGTGGCCCATGACTTCAACAACCTGCTGACGGTGATTAACGGCTATTCCGATCTGACGCTGAGGGAGATGCTCCCCGGCGCTCCCGGCCGGCGGAAGATCGACGAAGTGAGGAAGGCAGGGGAACAGGCCGCCGCGCTGACCCGCCAACTGCTGGCCTTCGGCCGCAAGCAAGTGAGCCAGCCTCGCGTGATGGACGTCAATACGGTGGTCAAGTCCAACTCGAACATACTCCGCCGGGTGATCGGTGAGGATATTGAACTCGTCACCTGTCTGGATTCCGACCTGGGGTCCGTAACGGCCGACGACGGTCAGATCGAACAGGTGATCCTGAATCTCGCCGTCAACGCGAGGGATGCCATGCCCCAAGGCGGAAAACTGACGATTGAAACCCGCAACGCCAGGCCGGACGAAACGGATGGAGCAGGGCGTTCCGTGATGCTGGCCATGAGCGATACGGGATGTGGCATGGATGCGGCGACTCAGTCTAGAGTCTTTGAACCGTTCTTTACGACCAAAGAGTCGGGCAGAGGGACGGGGTTGGGGCTATCGATCGTCTACGGCGTCGTTAAACAGAGCGGCGGCAATATCGTCCTTCAGAGCGAGCCGGGAAAAGGAACCAGCTTCAAAATCTATCTGCCGCGCGCCGAAGAACCGAAAGCAAGTTCCGAGGCGTCCCCTGCGGCCACCGAATTCCCATCCGGCTCGGAGACGATCCTGGTGGTGGAGGACGACGCGGCCGTGCGTGAATTGATCTGTGCGGTTCTTCAGGAAGCCGGTTACCGGGTGCTAAAGGCGCGCCACGGCAGCGATGCTCTAAGGATCGTTCAACAGCACGAAGGCCGGATGGGCCTGGTAGTCACGGATCTCGTCATGCCACAAATGAGTGGTCCCGCGTTAGTAGGAAAACTCAGGCAGTTGAATCCTGAGATTCGGATCCTCTACACCTCCGGCTACGCGGACGACAGCATTACGCGCTATGGGCCCCTCGATCCGGGGATCCCTTTCATCCAGAAACCGTTCAGCTCGGAGAGCTTTCTCCAAAAGGTTCGAGAAGCGTTGGACGCCGCGAGTGTGCTTACTTAGCTTGGGCGGGTGTTGATGTGGCGGGCCCTTGGCCTACGATCTCCAAGACACACTCCTCGTCCTTAGCTCCGTCATAGTGGATCTGCTTGCCGAAATGCGTGACGAAGCTACCCGCCGGCATTGCGACGGTACTGTCAGGGTCGTATTTGGGACCGGTTCCAACCCACCAGGTTCCCGAGATGACGTAGATAAAGCGATCGTTCGGATGCGAGTGGGGACGGCTCATATGATGTGGCGTCCATTTGTTGAGGTAGACGTACAGACCCGGCTTGGCTGGGTCGCCGACCAAAACGGCATTTAGCGCACCAGATCCGTTGTCGGTCCAGTTGATCTGTTTCGGCAGTTTGAAAGCCAGCGCCGCCGGGTCGACTTCACCGGCTTGGACGGATCCGAGCCACACGAACATCGCGACCACTAATGTGACTTGCAAAAGGCGCCGCAGCGCGCGAACAGTAGACATGCTTCCCTCCTCATGTTCTTAAATCCTCAGAGCACTCCATATTCTATCCTGCCTCGATGATGTTAGGATACTCCGTGGAGGGAGGATTGAAAGAGATGAGTCAGAAATTGTTGTGTGCGGGCCTGCTGTTTGCGGCTTCGGGCCTGGTGGTCATGTACGCCCAGCCGAAACAGAACCCCAACTTTACGGGAGGGACGGTGACCGCCATCGAAGAGAACACCAAGGCGAGCCCGGCGCATTTTCGATTTGAACCAGGGGCGCGGACCAAGTGGCATAGCCACGAGGGCGGCCAGATTATTCTGGTTGAGGAAGGCGTTGGCCGCACGCAGGTGAAAGGCGGGCCAGTCATAGAATTGCACGCGGGCGAAACCACGTACGCGGGCCCGGGCGTGGTTCACTGGCATGGCGCGGCGCCCGACAAAGGCGGCGTTCAATTCAACGTGAGCCGTGGTGGAATTACGTGGCTGGAGGAAGTTACGGAAAAGGAATTCACGGCGCCGCCCAAACGGTAGATTTCGGACGTGGGGCAGCCAGTCATGGCGGCGAGCCGGCCTCCAGGCCGGCTTTCTTGCCGCGAGGCAGCCGAAAAAAGCCGGCACGAAAGCCGGCTTGCCGGCAGGACTGCCCGCCCCACGCTACCTTCGGTCAGCGACCCTTCGCGGCCCATCCAGTGGTTCCAATTTGACGATGGACGCACCGTGGTTATTCCCCACCCAGAATGTGACCGGGTTCGTCGAGTTGTCCACGAAAACCCGGCGGACGTTCGTAAATCGAGGCAGGAGATACTCGGTAAATTCGCCAGTGCGCGGATCCAGACGCTGCACGATATCGGTAAACTCCCCGCCGGACCACGCTTCGCCGTTTTTGTCCCCCGCCACGTCGTAGGGCCATGAGCCGGGCGTAGGCGCCGCCCACTCCTCAAACCGTTGGGTGCGGGTGTCTAACATCCCAATCCGATCGGCACGGTTCTCACCGAACCAGAGCCGGCCCGACGAATCCAGCATTCCCCGTCGCGGTCCGGACCCGCGAGTCGGCGTCGGATACAACGCAATCTTCCCGGTTTTTGCGTCGATCCTTCCGATTTGTTCGCGACCAAAGACCGTGAAGTAGACGTTGTTCTGAGGGTCGGAAATAACATCGTAGATGTTGGGCCGCGGGATGGGAAATGGTGTGAACACTTCAAATTTGCCCGACTCCAGATCCAGTCGCAAAACGGTATAGGTTCCCGCATCCTGCAACCAGACCTTACCGTCCACTCGGTGGTGATCCGCGCTCACCTGATTGATTTGGACGTGGTCTCCGTTCAGTTCAGCAGGAAGACTCCAGGTTTGGAACCGCTCGGTTTTCTTGTCGAATTTCGCGATGCCCGCCTGGAACTGCATCCCCATCCACAGGTTTTCATCCTCGTCGAACCGCAAAGCCAGGATGCCGGTGGGAGAACCGGCCTTGAGCAACGGAATCTTGTATTCCGTGGCTTTGCCCGTCTTGGTGTCAATCTTGCCCAGGATCTGTTCCCCGAAGCTCGCGTACCACGCCATTCCTTCCGAATCGACGATGACATCGTGCGGCTGCCTGGTCCGCTGGGGCAGATCATATTCCGTATAGATGACTTGCGTCGCCTTCCCCTTGGGACGAGCGTGCGTCTTGAAGGAATACTTCCATGGGGTACTCAGATTGACCGAACTCAAGTAATCGGCCTGCTTCCGCCAGGCTTCCTGCCGTTGCTCCAGCGGGTCCTCGCCGCCT
Organism: Bryobacteraceae bacterium; assembly: GCA_041484155.1. Taxonomy (GTDB): domain Bacteria; phylum Acidobacteriota; class Terriglobia; order Bryobacterales; family Bryobacteraceae; genus Palsa-187. Next base: position 4,866 of record JBGPHB010000130.1, on the reverse strand, counting down.
CCGATCCTCGGGGCGAGAAGCTTCTGCGGCATCAGCGGGAAAGAAAGTTGCGGGTAAGTCGACATCCGTTCGATGACCGGCACAAATCCGTGCGCGTCGAAGTGCGACCGCAAGACACGCTCGAGTGTGTGGCAATGCGTACAGTTCCGCACGGAGGCCTTCTGCTGATCCGTACCGGGCAAGCTGGCGAACCACTCCGCGTTCGAGAGTTGAGACGCGACGTCGCTTGCCTTGCGGAGCTTGAGATCGGCCGTGACGGTTTTGCCGGAAGCTGTCTCCACGGCGCCCGTGCCATCCAGATCGTAGCCCACGGCTCGGATCCGAAGCGAATACTGCCCCGGCTGCAACTTCGACGACGGAAACTGGTACTGGCCCTGTTCATCGCTGACCACCGTGGTGGTGATCGTGGAGCCTGCTCTCTTGGCGCTGACGAGCACTCCCTCCATCGCGCCTTCCTCGGTCGAGGTGACCCGCCCGGTCAGGGCGGCCGGGGTTTGGGCCTGAGCGGGAACAGCAACGCCTACGACGATCGCGACAAAGATAATCCGGATTTGCATCGGTACCACATTATCATGGCCGGAAGCTGCATTTCACGCAAAGACGCCAAGGCCGCAAAGAAGAACGGGTGTTGGTTTTCTTTGCGAACTTTGCGTCTTTGCGTGAAACGTTTTTTCTACGCCAGTCTCATTTTCCGCAGCAGGGCCTGGAAGCGCGGATCGGATTGGAGTCCCGGTAGAGGCAACAGGTCGAAATTGAACAGCGTGAACGGATCGCATTCATCCAGGCCGCGATCCAACCAAACATAACTGCGGTCGACTTCTCCACAGGCGGCGCAGGCCAGCGCGAGCGCAAACGGCGATACATACTGCTTGCCGCTCAGTTCGTCCAGTTGCGCCAGAATGCCCTTCGCTTGGGCGGGCCTGTTTTGCCGCGCGGCGGCGAGCGCCACACCTGCTAGTAGATAGACGCTTGCCGGATCGTTCGCCGGCAGATGCTGTAGAGCTGCTTCCGCTTCTTCTGGACATCCGCGTTCGGTAAGCACCCAGGCCCACAGGAAGCAACCATACCAAAAATTGGGGAAAGCCTCGATCCCGGCGCGTGCTCGTTCGACAGCCTCCGGTACTCGGCCGTAGGCGTGCAGGAGGACGACCTCCCATGCCCGGAAGTGCAGGTTCAGTGGATCCAGGTCGAGAGCCCGCTTCATTTCAGCCAGAGCTTCGTCCGGCTGGCCGAACCTGCGGAGATAAAACAGTGCGTGGCGAAAGCGGGACAGAGCGTCCGCCGGGTTCAGTTCGATGGCCCTCGCGAAGTCGGCGCCGGCCGCTTCCCACTTGAATTCATTCGCCCGAAAACATCCCAGGGCTGAGTACGCGTCGGCGGAGCTTGGGTCCAACTGGCGAGCCCGTTCAGCCGAAGCTATGGCCGCGGGGATGACATCGCGCCCCGGGGAATGCGAAAAAAGAGCGAGCAAGTAGTAGTACTCCGCGAGGCCCGCGTGCGTCGGTGCGTAATGGGGGTCCAGGCGAATCGCTCGTTCGTAGCATTGGCGGCCGCGGGCCATGCCTGCGGAGGTGACCTGCAGAACGTGGTAACGGCCCTCCAGATAGGCGTTGTACGCTTCCAGATTCGTAGTCTTTCGTTCGACCAGCGGATGGTCCGGCTGTCGGGCCAGCTTGATCTTGAGTGTGTCCACAATGGCTTGCGAAATTTCGTCCTGAATCGCGAAGACGTCCGCCATTTCGCGGTCGTAGCGGTCGGACCAGATGTGCGAGTCGTCGGCTACGTTGATGAGCTGAGCGGTGATCCGGAGCCGGTTGCCGGATTTGCGGACGCTCCCTTCGAGCACTGTGGAGACCTGTAGTGTCTCACCGACTTTTCGCAGGTCCTGCTCCCCGCGAAAGCGAAACGCGGAGGTGCGGGCGATCACCCGCAGTCCCGGAAGCTTGGTGAGCGCGTTGATGATCTCTTCCGCCAGTCCATCACTGAAGAATTCCTGCTCTTTATCCATGCTCATGTTGGTGAACGGCAATACGGCGATCGATGGTGTCTTTTCTGCCGGCTTAGCCGCGGCCTGTTGCAGCGCGGCGCGCACTTCGGCGATGGTCTGGAAGCGGTCGGCTGGGGCCTTGCGCAGGCAGCGGGTGATGATGCGGATGATATCCGCGGGTGCGTCGAGCGGCTCGGGTTCTTTGTGCAGGATCGCCGCCATCGTCGAAATCGAGGTCTCCCCACGGAACGCGCGCTGGCCGCTGAGGAGTTCATACAGCACCAGACCGAAGGCGAAAATATCGGAGCGGGCGTCGACCGGCTTGCCCTCGGTTTGCTCTGGCGACATGTAAGCCGCCGTGCCGAGCACCGTGCCCGCCTGGGTTTGAGTTACCGTATCGTCGTTCGCTCCGGGACCGTCGCGATTCAGTTTCGCGAGTCCGAAATCGAGCAGCTTTACGCTCGAGGCCGCCACCAGGATATTGCCTGGCTTCAGGTCCCGGTGGACGATCCCCCTGGAGTGGGCGGCGGCCAATGCGTCAGCGATCTGAGCCGCCAATCGCAGCGCCTCGGCCAGGGGCAGGGGACCCTTCAAGGGAGCGCCGTCCACCAGCTCCATCACCAGGTAGTTGGGACCGACGTCGTAGAGCGTGCAGATATTGGGATGGTTCAGAGAAGCGATCGCGCGGGCTTCTTTGTCGAAGCGCTCGCTGAAACGCTCCTCGGAGACCTTGATGGCTACCTCGCGGCCAAGACGCGTGTCCCGGGCCCGATACACCTCTCCCATTCCACCCGCTCCAAGGAGCGACAGGATTTCGTAAGGTCCCAGCCGAGTCCCGGTAGTGAGGGGCATGGGTATTGAATGATTCTATCCCACTAGCAGCTTGCCCCCGCGCTTCAAAACCGCTCCGTAACCTACACGGCAGGCGAAACCGCCTGCCCCACTTTGCCCGCCAATGTCTTCTACCAAGGGGTGGGGCAGGCGGTTTCGCCTGCCAACCGTTTTTTCCCCAGGCTCGGTCAGTGGCTGATTCCCGAGCGCCGGCACGGAACCGGAACCGCGACAGTCATGGAGCGGGTTGAACCTACCGCGCTGCCAACGGGTAACTCAGTGTCCCCAACAACCACTCACGATTTGCGCGCACATCTTCCGTCAGCCGCCGACACAGCTCCTCGCGCTGCTCAAAGAGGCGGTAGCCATCCAGTGGGCGCAAATAGCCGCGGGCTTTGGGTTCGCTGGCGAAGAGTTTCTCTTCGCCGATCTCGGCCGCCAGATGCGCGTATCGCTTGCGATTGTCGAGCAGGGCTTTCACCAGGAACGGCATTACGGTCGAATAATCCGCTTGCATGCTCTCGGTGGCCTGCTGATACGTGTCCTTATCAACCTTGCCCCAAGTCACCGCTTCACCCGGCGGGCAGGACGATAAGGATCCATCGGTCACCGGAGCGCTGACAATCTGCACGTCGAAGTTGTAGCCGCGCACATTGGGGATGCCGAGGATCTGGCCCAGGGCCGGCTCGGGCTGCAGGTTGTAGTTCTTCGGCACGCCGCCGCCCAGCATCAACGTGGCGAGGGCGTGCGGAGGATTGTCAAACAGCCCCCAGCGATGATAGGCGCAGGCCTCGAAGATCTCCGCGTGCAGATCGAGGTCGAAGCTGTAGGAGTCGATCAGCCCGGCCTGCCGCATCGCCCACAGCTTCATCGAATTCAGAAAGACGCTGCCATCGCCCGGCGCGCCAACGAAAATCGGGATGGCCAGACGATGGCACGTGGCAAGCAAGCCCGTGGCCACGCCGCTCGCGCGCTCCTGGTCCGCGTACAGCGCGCCCAGTAAGTAGCGCAACTCGGTGCCCGTCATGGTTCGTTGAAACTCGGGGCGTGTCAGCGCGGCCGTCAGAAAGCGATCCTGGTCGAGTAGGACGTCTTCGTCGAAGGCCATGTCGGTGACGCGAATGGTGCGCTGGTCACGTAGTGCTCCGTCGTCGCCCCAGATGGGGACCTCGTAGACCGGGTTGCGATGCTCGCTTAGACTGCGGTGGCCGTCGTGATAGCAGACCGCGTCCGTGGTGCTGAGATACCCCACCCAACCCGTCTCTAACAGCGGGATCAACCATGCCTGATGCTGGCCGGAGACCGTTACCGGACCGGAGACCGCTAGCGTCAGCGGGCAGCCCATGCCGATCGCCTGATCGAGGATGGTGTAAATGCGCCGCAAGAAAGCTCCGCCGAACGCGGGGAAACAGTGCGTGATCAACTCGTGGAGTGTGTCGCATTCGTCGACACGGCGGACCTCGACGCGCCTCCGATGCTGTGCATCGTGCATAAGATACGATCTTACTCGAACTGCCGGCGGAACCCTTCCAACTGTTGCTTCAATTCCGCGACTTCTCGCTCCAGCGCGGACACGCGGTCTTCGAGGGCCGTTCGGATGGGCGTTGGCTCGGTCTCGACGGACATATCCGGGGTTCCTCCGAGCAGGTGGACCCAACGGCCTCTCGGTGCGGGCGCGATGAGCGGGTCCGGGTCGCGGGCCGCCAAGGCTTCCAGGCATTTCTCGACTTCGCCGAGATCGGCGAAGTCGTGCATGCGCTCGGTGCGCCCGCGCAACTCGCCCACGGTTTGTGGGCCGCGCAGCATCAACACGCACAATAGAGCCAGCTCGCGCCGGCCGAGGTTCAGAGTTTCTCCTAAGCGGTGGCCGTACTTTTCCACGCGATGACCGGCTCCGCTGATTCTTACGGCGAGGTGCTTGTCTTTCAACGATTCGAGGGCTGCGAGCACGGTGTCCTCGTTGTAGGTGACCACTGGCTCGCGGCTCGACTTTTGGTTGCACGCGTTTTGCAAGGCGTTGACTGTTAGCGGGTAGTACTCGGGGGTGG
>JBGPHB010000129.1:0-8416 GCA_041484155.1 Bryobacteraceae bacterium | reverse complement strand
TCTTTCCACAGGCGCCCTGGTCACGGTCCGTGGAGTCGCGTGGAGCGGAGACGCCGGACCGGTGACGTCCGTCGAAGTGTCGACCGACACGGGACGGACGTGGAAGCCAGCGAAACTATTCCGTGATCAGCGCACTCCGTTTGGCTGGCGGCAGTGGGAGTTCACCTGGACGCCGCCTCGAGCAGGCTACTACACCGTGATCTCTCGCGCCCGCGACGCAAGCGGCGATGCGCAGCCGTTGGCGCAGGAGTGGAATCCATCGGGCTATGGGTGGAATGTAGCAGCGAGGATCGGGATTTCCGTGTCGCCGGCTCCGCCGGTTCCGACAGCGGAGCTGCCCGAGACAGTTCTCATCGGCGAACCCGCTGCTTATGGCAGGTGCCGAGGTTGCCACGGCGATGACGTGATCCGCCAGCAGAGGCTGACGCGTGGGCAGTGGGATCGTGAGATCGACAAAATGACCGGCTGGGGCGCGCAGGTCGGCTCCGAAGAGCGCCCCGCCTTGCTGGATTTTCTGGAGAAGCACTTGCGGCCATGACACGCCAAAACATCTCTTCCGGAACGAAGTGGGAACCCATCGTCGGGTACTCGCGCGCCGTGCGGGTAGGGCCGCACGTGCATGTTTCGGGCACGACCGCCACCGCACCGGACGGCACGCTGGTGGGCCCAAGCGACGCCTACGCCCAGACGGTACAGACAATGCGAAATATCAAACGGCCCTGGAGCGGGCGGGGGCGTCGCTCGAGCATGTTGTGCGGACCCGAATCTACGTCACGGACATAACGCGATGGGAGCAGATCGGAAAGGCGCACGGCGAATTTTTCGGGGCCATCCGCCCGGCGACGTCCATGGTCGAGGTACGCCGGCTGATCGATCCGGAGATGCTCGTGGAAATCGAAGCTGACGCGTTTGTCGGGTAAAGCAAGCTGCGTTGAATCTCTTTAATCTCGCAGAGTCGTATCCAGGAACGCCCGCAGACGATGACTGCGGCTCGGATGCCGCAACTTCCGCAGAGCCTTGGCCTCGATCTGCCGGATCCTCTCCCGCGTCACTGCGAAGTGCTGGCCCACCTCTTCCAGCGTGTGCTCGCTGCCGTCTTGCAGACCGAACCGCATCTTGATGATCTTCTCTTCGCGCGGGCTGAGCGTCTTGAGCACTTCCGCCGTCTGTTCGCGTAAATTCAGGTTGATCACCGCTTCCGAAGGCGAGACCACGCGCCGGTCGATGATGAAATCACCCAGATGCGATTCTTCTTCCTCGCCCACCGGGGTTTCGAGCGAAATGGGCTCCTGCGCGATCCGCAGCACCTTGCGAACCTTTCCGACGGGAAGCTCCATCTTTACCGAGAGTTCTTCCGTGGTAGGCTCGCGGCCCAGATCCTGCTGGAGTTGCCGCTGCACGCGCACCAGTTTGTTGATGGTCTCGATCATGTGCACCGGAATGCGAATGGTGCGCGCCTGATCGGCGATGGCGCGGGTGATGGCCTGGCGCACCCACCAGGTGGCGTAGGTCGAGAACTTGTAGCCGCGCATGTAATCGAACTTGTCGACGGCCTTCATCAGACCGATGTTGCCTTCCTGGATCAGATCCAGGAACTGGAGACCGCGGTTGGTGTAGCGCTTGGCGATGGAAACCACCAGCCTCAGGTTGGCCTCGATGAGCTGCTTCTTGGCAACCTCGGCTTCCTGCTCGCCGCGTTCGACGATCTGCAGCGTGCGGCGCAGCTCGGTGGCGCTGGCGCCGGATTCCTCTTCCAGTTGCTGGATGCGCTGGCTGTGCTGGCGCATCTCCTTGCGCATGACGCTGGCGCCGCCATGAGCGCCGTTGGAGGGCGTCTCGATCTTGCGCTGAATGCGGGCGATCTCGCGTTCGATCGGCCGCAGGTCCTCGACGGCATGGCGCAGGCGGCCCGCCAGAGAGCGCCGCGACCCGGAACTGAAGTGGATCCCGCGGATCAGCCGCGAGATGTTCACCATGGTGCGCGCCAGACTCCAGCGCAGCGAGCGGTGCATCTTGGGTTTCATTCCCCGCGAGATGGCCTGCAATTTCTGGCGAAATTGCTGCGCTTTCTTGTAATGTTTCTCGATTTCGGCGACCGTGGCCGTCAGCTCGTTTGCGTGATCGATCACGTTTTCGTCGGCGACCACCAGATCCGGCATGACCAGAATCTCGCGCACCACGGATGGGTCCTTGCGCAGGATCTCCGCCATGGGCAGGATCTCCCGAATGACCAGCGGAGAACGCGACAGCGCTTTGCGAACGGCGCCCTGGCCCCGCTCAATGCGTTTGGCCAGCTCGATCTCGCCCTCGCGAGTGAGCAGCGGAACGGTGCCCATCTCGCGCAGATACATCCGCACCGGATCGTTGGTTTTGTCGCTGAAGTCCTGAGCCTGCTCCGGGTCGACGAACTCGTCGCCTTCCTCGATCTTTTTGTCGAACTCGATCTTCGGCTCTTCGAGGATTTCGACGCCCGCGCTGTCCAGCTCGGAGAGGAGATCGTCTAGCTCGCGTCCGCCCGGATAGTCCTCGGTCAGAAGCTCATTGACTTCGTCGTAGAGGACGTAGCCCTTCTCCTTGCCGGTGTCCATGAGCTGCTTCAGCCGGCCGAATTTGTCGTCAATTGCCACGCTACCCCAATGACCTCCGCGTCGCCCCAACCCCAGCCCCACTGCAAGGCCGATTTAATTCAGTGTACAACACACCTACACAGCCCAGCGGCGTGGATCAGCCGCCGCCGGCCGCCTTCATGGCCTGCTGCAAACGGACCAACTCCGCGTTCCAGTCGAGCGCTTCTTTCAAACGGCCTTCCCGCTCGGCCGCCTTCGCCCGGGCGCGCAATTCGTCCACCTGCCGCTTCTTGAAATCCAATTCCAGCCGCCGCAGGCAAGCTTCCGCCTGTTCGAGAAATACCGGGCTGTCACCCATCTCATCGGCAGCCGCCATCTCGTGCAATAGAGCTTTCGGGAGGCCGGTCAGGCGCCCCTCCAGAGCGGAAAACGTGACCGTAGATCCGGCCTCGGTTAAATGCCGTAGAAGCTCAAAAATCTCCCGCGTAGCGAAGCCGGCCGTCCACTCCACCGCGAGGCGCGGCAGAACCGCGGCGCGGGCTTCTTCGCTTTCGATCAGGGCGTTCAACAGTATGCGTTCGATGGCGGGGATCGCCGGGCGAGGCTCGGATCGCGGGGCCGGGGCGCGGCGCTCACTCGCCGCTTTCTTAAACCGATGCAGCACCAGCCCCGCGTCAACGCCCAGGTAACCCGCAACATCGTTGGCGATCGCGGCCCGCTCGAGTTCATCGGAGAGTTTCTGTATGGAGGGCAGCAGGAACTTGAACGCGTCCATGCGCCCCTCGGCGGAGCGCATGTCGAACTTGCCGCGCGCCCGATCGGCCAGCCAATGGAAATAGCCGCTGGCGGAGTCCAGTCTATCGCGATAGGCGTCGGCGCCCTTCTGTTTTACGTACTCGTCCGGATCGAGTCCGCCGTCGAGGGCCAGGACGCGAACGTGCAGTCCTTCATCGAGAAACAATTGAATCGCGCGCTCGGCGGCGTTCGCGCCGGCCGTGTCGGGATCGAAGTTCACGACCACGGTATCCGCATGGCGGTGAATGGTTCGCACCTGCGGGTTCGTCAGCGCTGTGCCGCAACTGGCGACCACTTCCTTGATGCCCGCCGCGTACACCCCGATTACGTCCATGTAGCCTTCCACCAGCACCGTGCGGTTGGAGCGGCGCATGCCGTCCCGCGCGCGATGCAGGTTGTATAGAACGGATGTTTTCCGATAGATCGGCGTTTCCGGAGAGTTCAAGTATTTCGGCTGATCCTCGTCACGCATGGCACGGCCGCCGAAAGCAATTACCTTGCCGGACTCGTTATGGATGGGGAACATCAGACGGCCACGGAAGGCGTCATAGAATCCCGAGCCATCGTCGCGCTTGCGCAGCACCCCTGAGGCTTCCAGCTGCTCGGGCGTGAAGCGCTCCTGGGCCAGCCGCCGGACCAGCGTCTGGCCGGAGGGCTCGGCGAAGCCCAGCTCGAAGGTCTCGATCAGCTCCGGGCTGACGCTGCGCCGCGCAAGGTAGGCGCGGGCTTCGGCGCCCTGGGGCGCGCGCAGGCTCGCCTGAAAAAGATTCGCGGCGATTGTGTGGATATCCACAAGCACGCCGCGCAGCTTCGATTCGGCGTCGGCATACTCGGTGCGCTTGGGCATGGGAATGCCGTTGCGCTCGGCCAGGAGTTTCAACGCCTCGGGGAAGGTAAGGCCATCGGCCTCCATCACGAACTTGAGCACGTCCCCTCCGACGCCGCATCCGAAACACTTGTAGAACTGGCGCCCCTGGTAAACGTTGAACGAGGCCGTTTTCTCCTGATGGAACGGGCACAGGCCCGTGTAGCGCCCCGTGCTCCCTACCTTACGCAAGCGGACGTATTCGCCGATGACCTTGACGATGTCGACCGAGGATTTGAGCTGCTCGACGAAATCCATCTCCGATCTCTACATGCTAGAGCATTTTCAGAGCTGACATAGACCGTATGCCCGCTTGCTTACGCGCGCGGTTCGGTGTCGGCCGTATCCGCGACCACCAGGCGCGCGGAGTGAAAACAATTTCATGCTAAAATGATTTTGTGCTCCCGGTCTCGCAGGCGCCCGTCGAGGAGTTCAAGGAACGGACCGCGCGCAAGGTTCGCGAGGTGCGCTGTCCGGATCATCAGCAGACACCCCGGCTGCGGTTTCACGGCGCGTCGCTGCGGGATATATCCATCCAGATGAGCGGCTGCTGCGACAAGCTGATCGCGCTGGCGAACCAGAAGATCGCCGGGCGATAAACCCCGCCCGTTAGAAGCCGTGAAGAATTCGTTCAGCAAGCTCCGTTACCGTCGCGGTTCGGTATCGGCGTTCATGCAATCAGCCACTCACCGAACCGCGACCGTGAGGGAGCGGGTTGAGAAGACAATTTTCCACACCTTTTTTAACTTTAGGGCGGCGTTCCGCCGGACAGTCTACGCGACATTGAAAACCGTCTTGAATCCGAAGTCCATGTGCAGTTGCTGATGGCAATGGAATAGCGTCAAGCCAGCCAGCTCCGGCGTGAAATCCGCTTCGATTTTGCGGAAGCCCTTCACCAGCACAACGTCCTTCAGAACGCCCGCGGTCGGCTTGCCGTTGACGTTGGTGAGTTCGAAACGATTGCGGTGCAAGTGAACCGGATGTGCGTCGTCCGTCTGGTTGTCGAAGACGAGACGATAGCGCCTGCCCTTTTGAAGGACCTTAGGGGCGTCTTTCTCGTCGTAACTCTTTCCATTGACGGTCCACCGGTTGAATCCGCCCGTGCCGCCGTTGATCTTTCCGAAAACCATCGGGATCGTTTCCTCCGGCGCGACCGCGGCGCGGTCCTGGCCGAAGATGGTGTAGTCCCATGCCTTCTTTGACGGCGCGATCCAGCGCGGGGAGCCCGACTTCCCCCCGTATTCGACCACGATCCCCATGCCGTTCTTCCGATCGTCGTCCTTCGGAGTTCCGAGAACCCACACCCCGGGGGTTTTCATCTCGACCACGGCGTCCACCCGTTCGGCCGTGCCGAGTTCCAACACATCCACAAACTGCGGGTTGGGTACTGGATTTCCATCCAGCCCAATTACCTGAAATCGATGGCCCGTCAGAGCGAGCTTTATGTTTTCCGTGGCGCTCGCGTTCAAGATGTGAAACAGCACCCGCTGGCCCTCTTTGACCCGCACCGGCTCGCCGTGGCCGAGCGCCTTTCCGTTGATGGTAAACCGCTGGTACCCGATCTCCCACCCGTTGGGCTTGTCTTCCTTGCTCTTTTGGCGTTCCCGTTTTTCGCGGTCACCGGGTTCCTCGTCCTCTTCTTCTTCCTCGGTTGTGAAATACGGCTCCCACTCATGCGTCGCGAGAAAGACTTCCTGATCGTACTGTCCTGCGTTATTCTTCGGATCGATGTACACGAAAGCGAATTGCCCGCTGTACGTGCCCCGGCTCAGATCCGGCCCGGACATCACGTGAGAGTGTACCCAGCGCGCCCCGGACGGCTGCGGCGTCAATCGATACCGCAGATGCCCGTGCGCCGGAACCACGAGACTCGCTTCCTCCATGGCGCCATCCACGTCCGCCGGAATGACCTGCCCGTGCCAGTGGACGAGTTCGGGTGCTTCCGTGTCATTGAAGAGATCGACGGTGACCGGCACGCCTTCCCGCAGCCGGATCAGCGGGCCGGGCACAGCGCCGTTGTATCCGATCGTGCTGATGGTGTGGTCCTTGGCGACGTCCACAAGTACCGGGGCGATGCGGAGGGTGACGTCCGCGGGTCCGCCATCGCTCGCCGGCGCTTGTGCCTTGGGCCGTCCTTGACAACCGCTCAGCAGCAGGCCCGCTCCGGCCGTCATCCCCGAAAGGAATTCGCGACGCGTTCGCCGCGTGCCTCGGCGATCTACAAATACCATCCCTACCACGTTACATCAAGGCCGATGATCGAAGCGGTGCAGTTACTCCGGCCTTAACGCACTCATCGGATCGATCCGAGTCGCCCGCCGAGCGGGAATGTAGCAGGCCAGGGCTGAGACGATCGCCAAAAGGAGAGCAACACCCAGCAACGTCAAGGGGTCCGTCGCGCTCACGCCGACCAGCACGCTCTTCAGAGCCGACGCCATCGCCACGGCGCCCGCCAGTCCCACGCCGATGCTGATCCCCGTCACTCGCATTCCTTGCCCGACCATCACGCGCAATACGTCTGCCTGCGTTGCACCCAGAGCCATCCGAACGCCGATCTCATGCCTCCTTCGCACCACAGCATAGGTATTCACTCCGTATATCCCTACCGCCGCCAGGATCAACGCAAGCAGAGCGAAGGAGCCCATCAACTCGGTTTGAAATCGCGGCTGGGCGAGCTGATTGTTCAGCATCTGATCCAGGCTGCCGATTTGCTCGATCGGCTGATCCCTGTCGATGGCCACGAGCTCGGCGCGGACCGCGGCGCTTAGCGCTGCCGGATTGAGTTCCGTGCGTGCCGCAAACCAAGCGGCCGGCGACCAAATGTTCTGCGGATGGGGCACATAAATCATCGACTTGGGTTCTGCCGAGAGATCCGCTTGCTTGACGTTTCCCACCACGCCCACTACTTCCAGCCGCACTGTGTCCTCGAAGCCGTTTTGCGAGGGGATCGGCCGGTTCACCAGAATGCGTCTGCCGACCGGGTCTTGATGCGGGAAGTAGCGGGTAACCAACGCTTCCGTCACGATCGCCACTAACGGCGCCTGCTCATTGTCCGACTGGTTGAACTTGCGCCCCCGCTTGAGGGGTATACCCAACGTGCGGAAATATTCCGGGCTGACGGCGGTGTAGGCGATGGCGGGGCGCTCTCCCGCCCCGCGAGGCGGTGCGTCTTCCAAATCGAAGGGGACCTCCATCCGGCTGAGCAGCGGCAGGCTGCTTCCTACCGTGGCGCTCTTCACACCCGGCAAGGCCGCGATTCGCTCCAAAGCGCGGCGATGGAACCGAATTGCCTGGCCGGCGTTATATTTCGCAGTGGGGAGAAACAGCCGCAACGTCAACACGTTCTTCGGATCGAAGCCGAGATCGACCTGGCTGAGTTTGCGTAGGCTTTCGATCATGAGCCCGGCGCCGGCCAGCAGCATGAGAGCCAGCGCCACCTCGGCCACCACCATGGTTTGCCGGAAGCGTTGCTGGCTGCGCCCCGTGGTGGAACCGCGGCTGGAATCCTTGAGCGCTTCTTGAACATCCGGCCGCGTGATGGCCACGGCCGGCGCCAGGCCGAACAATACACAGGTCAGAAACGCGAGCCCCATGGTGAACCAGACCACCGAAACTCGGAGTTCGATGGGAGCCCCGGGCAGAGCATTCAGCGGAACGAGCTTCGGCGCAGCGTGAATCAGCGTCCAGGCCAGAGCCAGTCCCAGCCCGCCCCCAATCAATGACAATGGCACGCTCTCGGTAAGGAGTTGACGCACCAGCCTGGACCCTGTCGCGCCCAGCGAGATACGTACCGCGATTTCACGCTCACGCGTTGCCGAGCGCGCCAATAGCAAGCTCGCCACGTTGGTGCACGCAATCAGCAGTACCAACCCCACGGCGGCGAACAGCAGCAGGAGCCGGGTCCGAAAAGTGCGGTCCAGCAGGGATTCCTGGAAGTCGTCAACCGCAATGGCCCAGCCCTTGTTGCTCTTGGGATAGGCCTCGCCGAGCGATCTTGCGATTGCAGCCATCTCCGCACTCGCTCGCGCTCGCGGCGCCTGCAAGCGGGCAATTGTGATCAGAAAATGATTGTTGCGGTCCTGGGTGTTCAATGCAACCGGCACCCAGATATCGTGCAGGCGCCACCGGAATTGAAAGTCATTTGGGATGATGCCCACAACCACGTAAGGAATCGAGTCAATATGCATGG
>JBGPHB010000128.1:0-8424 GCA_041484155.1 Bryobacteraceae bacterium | reverse complement strand
GGCGTCGACGATTTCCTCGCAGATGTGATCGCCACCCAGCCGGCGCCCTACGTTTCCGTCGGCGTGCGTAACGGGCAGCAGTACTATGCGAAACACGCAACCGTGGAGGAGCTTCGGAGCGGCGTCTTGGCCGGCGGCGTCGGGTCCATGAAAATGAACAAGAGCTGGCACGGTCCAACCGCGCCAGAGGGCTGGTCCTGGACTCGCGCGCTTTTTGGGAGCCTGTGCCGTGCCCTTGCGATGATCTACATGAGTCCCGCGCGCTCGGAAGATGTAGATCTGTTCCTCGCCGGCCCGGAATCCGGGCTCGGCACTCACTTCGATACGACGGAAGTGTTCACGCTGCAGCTCTTCGGCGAGCGGAAGTGGACCGTGGAGGAAGAGCGGAAGCTGGATGACGTGCTCAGTCTCTCGCGGGATCCCGACTGGCGGCCCGCGAACGAGATGGCGTTTCCCGGCGCCACCAAGGAGATCACTCTGCGCGCCGGAGACGCGCTCTACGTCCCCGCCTATTGCCTCCATCGCGTGACCGGAGTGACCTGGTCCGTATCCCTGAGTCTCGGGCTTCGCACGTTCAATGAGATCGATTTCGTGGAACACTTGCTAGAGATCGCCCGCCAGACGAAATACGTGGACTATAAACCCGCGCTCAGCCTCCCGGAAGCGCTCGGCGAGGCGCACGTTGAGGCCAAGCTGGAACTGTTGAGGAGAGTCAGGACGCTGCTCGAACGCCTCGAGACGGCTGCTATGTTCTCGCTGGTCGAGCCCCTGAGCCTTCCTCCCACGCTTGAGGTTTCCTAGCTCGATGGCACGTTTTCTGTTCTGCCCCAATCCGGAAGCCGGAGATGTGTATCCAACGGTGCCAGTTGCTCTCGCGCTGAGGGCTCGGGGACACGAGGTGGCCTATTTGGCCAGCCCCAGCGTTGCCCCAGACCTTCGCGCGGAAGGGATTCCGTGTTTCGTGGCCCCGGGTGGAGTTTACGGAGCCGATGTGCCCGAGGGACCAGAGACCCCCATCGCTTCGTTCCAGCGTTTGAGGCTTCAGGTCGAGGCTCTCGGCCGCGTGTTCGACGAATTTCCGGCCGACGTCCTGGTGGACGGGGCCTTTCCTTTCGCGCCTCGCCTGTTTTCGGAACTGCGCGGTATTCCGCACGCGAGCATTTTCGCCGGATGCTTTCCGATTCCCACGCGCGATCCGCTCTTTCCGCACGGGCCCGGCCAGCCTCCGCCAACCGATGAGCGGGGCCGGACCCTGGCGCGGCTCGCGGCCCTGATCCAGGAGGACAAAGAGCGAGACGAGGTGGTCGCCTGGGATGCCGCGCGAGTGTCGCTCGGACTCCTGGCTTCCGGAGTGCATCCCTGGCGCGCAGCCGCCAGCAGATACCTGGTATTGCTCGTGGGCTCGCCGGCCCTCGAGTACCGGCGATCCGATCTGCCGCCGCAGTTCTGGTTCGTCGGCCCTCTCGTCTGGCAGACTCGCCTCGCGCGCATGCCGGAACGCGTTGCGGCGCTGACGAATGGCGAGCCCATCGTTTACGTTTCACAGGGCGCGACCTATAACCTCAATCCCGTTATTTTGAACCTGGCCTTTGCCGCGCTCGGCTCCGAGCCGGTGCGGATGGTGGCCACTGTGGTCCGGGACTTCGAGCCGGCCGAGTTCGAGCCGCTTCCTGCGAACGTTGTCCTGGAGCGGTTCGTTCCGTTTTCCGAGCTGGTGGACCGGCTGGCGCTGGTGATCACTCACGGAGGCGCCGGAGCCGTACACGCGGCATTGAATCGCGGAGTTCCCGTCGTCGTTTTGCCGTTCACGGCGGATCAGTTCGAAGTCGCCGCCCGTTGTGCCTGGGCCGGCGTCGGGATCAAACTCGATCCATGGACCTGCACGCCCGATCAGCTCCGGGCGGCGGTTCGAACGGTCCTTACGGATCCAAGCTATCGTGCCAACGCGCGGCGGATCATGGACAGCTACGCGCGCTTACACGGACCCGAGCTCGCCGGAGCCCTGCTGGAACGTCTCGCGGAATCGCGGCAGCCCATATCGCGGTCGCCGGCGGCGTACGACCCCTGGGTGGAGGAGGTTGCTTGACGCAATTCGCACAAATCGAACCCACCACCCGTTGTAACTACACGTGCGGCTTTTGCGCGGGCCGATCCATGCGACAGGGGGATCTCTCCTGGGAGATCTTTGAACGCTTCCTGGCGGCAAACCCCGGCCTGAAGCACGTGGAACTTCAGGGCGAGGGCGAGCCGCTGATGCATCCGCGGTTCTTCGACATGGTGTCCGCATGCCGGGCGCGCGGCGTGAAAGTGTCGCTGATTAGCAACGGGAGCCTGCTGGGACCTCAGACGGTGGACCGTCTTGTCGAAGAAGGGGTGGAGTCCCTCCATGTCTCGCTCGAATCCGCGGATCCGGAGGAGTTTCAGGCCATCCGCGGCGGGAAGCTCCTCAAGGTCGAGAACGGCCTGCGTTTGCTCATGCAACGGCGGCGCGAGCTGGGCAAAGAACGGCCCACCGTCGGTTTCTGTGTGACCGTGATGCAGCGAACGCTCGGAGCGATCCACGGGATCGTGGAGCTCTACAAACAGCTCCAACTGGATGGAGGGATCAGCGTCCAACTGTTGCAGGATATGGTCGCCTATACGGAACATTATGATCGGGAAATGTTCCGGCAACTGGTGCCGCGGGATCAGTGGCGCAACTACGAGTGGGTGGTGGATGCGGCCGTCGGTACGGCTCCGGTGCGAGCCGGCGCCGGGTCGTATTACGGCGCTTTGTTCGCCGGTTTCGATCCGGGCTCGGGCGCGTGTCCCTGGCTCGAGCGCGGGGCTTATCTGAATATCGACGGCGCCGTGACGGGCTGCTGCTACATCAAGAGCCCAAGCCACGCCTTCGGGAACGTAATGACGGATCCACCGGAGCTCATCGCCAGCCGCCGGCGCGCCTTCGCGGAGATGCTCCGCCAGGGAGTTATTCCACCAGCGTGCAAGGGCTGCGACGTGGCGAGCGCGGTGACCCGCACCGCGCGATGCTGATCGACCTGACGAAACAGCCCGCTCAGGGACGTTTACACGTCGATCTCTGCATCATTGGGGCAGGTCCGGCTGGGATCTGCATCGCCAGTGAGTTCGCCGGAACACAGCGGTCCGTCGCTCTGCTCGATGCCGGCTTCCTGGAGCTTGACGGAGCCACGCAGATGCTCAATCTGGGCTTGGCGAAAGGCCCGGTCCTCCGGGACCATCCGTTCTACCTTTCAAGTTCGAGGTTCCGCCTCTTCGGAGGCAGCCAGAATGCCTGGGGAGGGTGGTGCACGCCACTGCTGGAGCTCGACCTCCAGCGCCGGGATTGGGTGCCGCACAGCGGATGGCCTCTCTCGATGGCGCAGCTCCTTCCCTATTACGAGCGCGCGGCGCGCATCTGTGGTCTACACGAATCCGCCGCTCGTCCCGTCGCGGAGCGTCCGACGGCCGGTGATGAAGTTACCGAGCGCCTCTACTATTTCGCGCCGGGCCAGCGCACTACACGAGAGACCTTCGAAAGGAAGCTGGTGGACGCGGAGAACGTGTCCGTTTACCTGGGCGCCAACGTGACGAGACTGGACTGCAACCCGTCAAGAACACGAGTCGAGGCGGTTCGGGCGTGCACGCTCGACGGTGTCGAGCTCTCCGTCACCGCGTCACACGTGATCCTCGCGGCCGGAGGGATCGAGAATGCCCGGCTCCTGTTAGCCAATGATCTGGGCAACAACAACGATCTTGTGGGGCGATTTTTCATGGAGCATCCGCACGTCGTGCTCGGCTCGGTACATCTACCGGAGAAGGCGAAGTGGAATCGTTACTTGGAACGGATGGATCCGGATCTGGACCATGGAGCCATGTGGGCCCTCGCGTTGTCGGCTGAAACACAGCGAGCCCACAAGCTGCTGAATGCGACGGTGCAGCTATGGCCGGACCAAGCCGGAAGCAACCCGGGGGACGAGGATGTGTTCCACGCCCGGCTCATCATGCGCGCCGAGCAATGCCCGAACTCGGAGAGCCGCGTGACCCTCGGTGAAAATCTGGATCCACTGGGAGTGCCGGTCGCCCAACTCAATTGGGACCTCAAGTCCATGGATTGGGAAAGTATCTGTACCACCGCCGAGCTTGTCGGCTCCGCGCTCACGCGCCACGCGGACGCACACGTCGAGCTGGTAATCTCCGGCGATTCGCCATGGCCGGCAGTCCTCTGGAACCCGGATCACTACAATCCATGGGGCTGTCATCACGTTGGGACAACCAGGATGAGCGAGGTTCCTCGCCTCGGCGTCGTTGACCCTCACACCCGCGTCCACGGGGTGGGGAACTTATTCATCGCCGGCAGTTCGGTCTTTCCCACGGAAGGGTACGCCAATCCCACCTTTACTTTGATGGCCCTGGCGCTCCGGACCGCCGATCATCTCGAGGAATTGCTGTGAATGGATGGGGATGAGGAAGGAACCCGCTAGCGGCTCAGCCGCGTCCTTCCAGTCTCTATCCACAAATACGTGGAGTTCTTGCGCGCTTAGCAACCTCACCGATGCCCCGCGACTGTTAGAACTTGTCCAGGTTGGAGACCCCGCGCAGCGGATCAAAATAGTCGTGCATCCTGACTCGAGCGTAAAATCCGTTGCCTGCCGGAATACAATACCGTACGTCGCCACATGCCACGGAATACCGAATCTCCACTTTTATGAGCGATCCCGTCATCAGGCTCTTGGGGGCGTAAGGCCGCAGAGCCGCTGCGAAACATCGCTACCGATAATGCTTAGGATTCTATCCGCAGTGCTCCGGCGATCAATCCTCGTGGGACGAACCTAAATTCTGGCCGGAGCATTGCGGATAGAATGCGTTGAACTGAGCCGGACCGTGCTCTATGGGGATTGAATTGTTTTCGGGCTGCCGGATGCGTGGCAAGCCCGGCACCTCAGAAGCCCGGGTGAGGGCCGGGTATCTCCGCCGGTGCTTTGTAATTCGGGTTGAGCAGGCAATGCGGGGGCGTTTTTGGGTTGGGAGCGCGTCTTTAGGCGTAGTTTCTCCCTCAGCCTGAAGGAAGGCTGTTTGCGGATCGCCAACATCTCGCCATCGATCGCTCATGAGGAATCCTGCCGTGGCAACGAAATGGCCTGATGCGCATGGGGCACAATTCCGATCAGAACCATGTGGCCGATTTTACACGCGGGGCATCGTTTGTCGTCCTGCTGTTCGGATTTCCTGCCACTGTCTAGGGCAGAGGGCTTCGACGGTGGGACCGCGCCCAGCAGTGCGCGGCACAGTGCCAGTTTCTTTCCGCGCGCCAGATTGGCCAGAAAGCCAAACTGCCGGATGCGTACAAAGCCGCTGGGCAGGATATGCAGCAGAAAACGCCGAATGAACTCCGTGGCTTCCAGCGTCATTACTTTGTTCTGGTTTCCGTCGGCGTAGTCCTTGTACGCGAATGTCACGCGGCCATTTTCCATCGACAACAGCCGTCGATTGGAGATGGCAACTCGGTGCGTGTAGCGCGCCAGATACTTCAGAACCTGCTCGGGGCCGCCAAAAGGCGGCTTCACAAAGACAACCCATTTGATCCGCTTCGCCTGTTGGCACAGGGCCTCAAATGCAGCCGGTTGGGCAAGGCCGGTCATCTCACCATGAAACTTCAATCTGCCTTCCCGAAATGACTCCCTCAGGTAAGCCAGGAAAATCCTTCTGAATCGGCTGCTCAAAACGTTCACGGGCAGGAAGAATGATTTTTTCTTGCATCCAATCCAGCGAGCGCCCTCCGGGCTAATGCCGCCGCCAGGAACGACGCAGTGCAGATGAGGATGCAAATGGAGATTCTGCCCCCAGGTGTGCACCACCGCCAGGAAACCGATCGCCGCTCCCAGACGCTTGGGATCGGCGGCGATGGTCAGCAGCGTTTCCGATGCCGCGCGAAACAGGATGCGGTAGATCTCGCGCGCATTCTGCAGCGCCAAGCCGCCGATCTGTCGAGGTAGCGTAAACACGACGTGGAAATAGGGAACCGGCAACAACTCGGCTTCCCTTTCCGACAGCCATTCGGCACGCGCCATGGCTTGGCATTTAGGGCAATGCCGGTTGCGGCACGAATTATACGAGATGACACGATGCCCGCACGTATCGCACTGCTCTATGTGCTCCACATGGCCGCCGAGAGCGGCCGTACGGCAGTCGCGGATCGCTTTGAAAGCTTTTCGCTGATGAGGACCAAGTACGTGTCCCCATCGTGCGAAGAACTCTTTTTCGTAAGTGCGGATGACATCGGCTACTTCGAGCCGATGTTCTCTCATCGTTCCGTTGGCTCGGTGCTTCGAGTCCGGACCAGATCGAGCGCGCCCAGCATCTCCAGCGGGCTTCTGGTGGAACGAATGGCGCTGTCAGAGACGTGAAGATAGCGAGCCGTGGTTTTAAGGTGTGTGTGGCCCAGCAAGGTCTGAATCACCAGCAGGTTCACCCCTTCGTCCAGCAGATGTGTTGCGAACGCGTGCCGCAGCGAATGCGGATGAACCGGCTTAGTGATTCCTGCGCGCCGTGCCGCCTTCTGGCAGCCTGGAAAACGCTATTGCATGCGATGGGGCAGCCCGGCCCTGCACCTGGGAAGAGCCAGTCGGTGGGCCGCTTCCAGCGCCAGTACGCGGCGAGCACCTCGCGGAGCGGGTCGGCCAACATCACCTGCCTGTCCTTGTGGCCTTTTCCGCCGCGAACCCAGATGACGCGGCGTTCGCGATCCAGGTCGGAGATCTTCAGGCGGGTCACTTCCGATACGCGGAGTCCCGCGCCGTACATCGTGGCTAGAATCGCCCGGTGCCCGAGGTTCGTCGGCGCTTCCAGAAGCGCCTTGACTTCGGCCTTGCTCAGAATGACAGGCAGCTTTTTCTCATAGCGGGGCAATGGAATCCGGTCGATCTCGATCTTCCGGTTCAGGGTGTTTCTGTAAAAGAATCGGAGAGCGCAGACCGCCTGAATGTAAGTGGAGAGCTTGACCCGCTTCTCTTTGAGCAGAAACAACTGCCACAATCGGATCTCTTCCGGGCCGAGCTGGTCGGGCGGTTTATTGAAGTGTTGGGCGAACTCGGCGACCGAACGGATGTAGCACGACACAGTCGTCGGAGCGTAGTTGCGAATGCCAAGATCCTCCAGCATCCGCTTTCTGAGTGCAGTCATCGGTGATACCTCCGTCACCGATGACAACATCAAGAGCCCGCAATCGCGACCAAGCCGTCGGCCGCTCGCAGAAGCAAACCGCCCCTTAACGAAAAGCGCATCCGAAGACGCAACGCTTCTCAAACTGCCGCTCGCGGCTTAGTTCAATGTTGCTTAACGGCCAGCTTCCCCGTCCCCTGTGGCCCGGAAACACGGATAACTTCCGTATGCGCCATCCAGGCGCTAACCACGGCTGTTCGGCTAGACTAGGCTGCATCGACACATGCCGCTTCTATCCGTCGGCACCGAACGCGGCCCATACCAAATCTCCGCGACTATGGGCAATGGCGGCATCGAGGGGAAGGTCCTTTGTTAGACACGATGCGCATCGTGCGAGATGGCGCATTGTTGTCACTTGTCGGGTCGACATACTTGCTCGTCTTGCTGCGGTTCAACCCCCGCATATTCTTACGGCATTATCCTAAGGAGATCCGAGAGATCGTCCCGCCCAAATCGGGGAAAGAGCGGAGGCGTGATCGATCAGAATCCGGCGCATGGTTTTCGCGCGTCATACGCGACCGATTCTTTTCCCATGAGTCGAATCCACAGCTCATTCACCAGCGCGTTGGGCTCCAGCGTGTGATTCCGGCGTTCGTTTCCGAGGAAGCGTGCGGCGATATGCCGCAGGTCCGGGTAAACTGCGCCGATAATCCGGTCTCCGGCCGCTGCATCTCCTCCGCGCCAGTCCGCCAGCCAGGTAGTGATTTGCTGAGATTGCCCCGTCGAATCGCCCATTTGTCTTGTTATGATACCCAGACAATGCGTCTTACGCTTCTGATCGTTTGAGCGCTGTAACGGGTGCGAATGCCTGGGGATAAAGACAGTTACGCAACCCGCGGTGATGCCCGAGAGCAGCTCGCACTAGAGCGGGCGTTCTTTGAGGTCGTGCTGGAGCGATGCCGATGTCGCATCGGCATGCCGGAGTCTTGCGGTCGGCGGCACCGTGGGTTTAGATCAGCGTAATCCTTTCGCTCAGCGTTTACAGATGTGCGCGAAGTCCTTCTCATTTTCGCCATACGTTTCGAAGATGTCGGAGTCCGGTAGAAGATTGTGGGGAATCTTCACGCTGAACGGCTTGGTATACGTCTTCGGATCGTCAATGGTGATGTCGTAATCTAGGTGGCCGAAGTCGCGCCGGCGGAAACGCTCGGTGATGCGCAGCGCGTCGCTATGCGGGTGCCCCATGGCATCGAGAGAGGTCTTGTC
>JBGPHB010000127.1:0-8461 GCA_041484155.1 Bryobacteraceae bacterium | reverse complement strand
TTCGGCGGCGTCACCGTGAAGAACTAACCGGCATGCATCCGTTCTTTTACAAGAAGGCGCACTTCGCGGCGTACCTGCTGGTTTGGCTGTTCCTCGCAGTCATGCTGGCGGCACTGCTGCGGATGCCCGGTACTCTGGAATGGCGCGAAGCGCTGATTCTCGCCCTGCCGCTGTCTTTGTTCTACGCGTTCGTCTGCCTCACGCCGTGGTATGTGTGCCGGTATCTGCCGCTTCGCTCCAGCAATCCGCTGAAGCTGCTGCTGAATCACCTGGGCGCGGCGGTGGTGGCCACCGCGATCTGGGTCGAAATGGCGCGCCTGGTTGCACAGTTCATTGATTTGGGCCCGCGCATCGATCCCGAGATTCCGCACCTGGTGGCGGTGGGCCTGCTGCTGTATTCGCTCTCCGTGGCCTTGCACTACATGTTACTGGCCGTCGAGGCATCGCGCGAGGCTGAACTGCAGGCTCGCGATGCGGAGTTGCGCGCCCTCAAGGCCCAAGTCAACCCCCACTTCTTGTTTAACAGCCTGAATTCGATCGCGGCGCTGACCACGGTGGATCCCGCGCGGGCGCGTGAGATGTGTATCCGTCTTGCGGACTTTCTCCGCAATACGCTGGGTCTGGGTGAACGCGTCAGCATTTCCTGGCGTGAAGAGTTGCAACTTGCCCGTACCTATCTCGATGTCGAGCAAGTTCGCTACGGCGCGCGCCTGCGCGTGGAAATGAATGTCGACGATGCCTGCGCGGATTGCCTGGTGCCGCCGCTGGTCCTGCAACCTCTGATCGAGAACGCGGTGAAACATGGCATCGCCACGCTGGTGGAAGGCGGAACCATCAAGGTGGAGGGACACGTGAACGACGGGCTGCTGGAAGTAAGCGTGGAGAACGGCTTCGATCCGGATTCGCCTTCGCCGCGCCGTCACGGATTGGGATTGCGCAACGTGCGCAGCCGGCTGGAGACGCGGTTCGGCGGCGCGGCCCGGCTGGCGGCGCAGGCCCATAACAATCAATTTCGCGCGGAAATCGTGGTACCGTGCCACAGGACGGAGTCATGAAATGATACGGGCGATCATTGTCGACGACGAGGAGCTGGCGCGACAACTTCTGAGGGAGTATCTGGGCGAAGCGGGCGGCGTGGAGCTGATCGCGGAGTGCGCCAACGGCTTTGAAGCGGTGAAGGCCATCGCCGAACGCAAGCCCGATCTTGTTTTTCTCGACGTCCAGATGCCCAAACTGGATGGTCTGGAGGTGCTGGAACTGATCGATCCGGGCGTGGCGGTGATTTTCGTCACGGCTCACGATCAGCATGCCATGCGGGCGTTTGAGGCCAACGCGGTGGATTACCTGCTGAAGCCATTCAGCCTGGACCGTTTCCGTAAAGCCCTTGAACGTGTGCGTCAGCGGCTGGGCAGCCCCGGTCCACGGCCTCCCGGAATTGCACCTTCGGAGCTTTCGGCCGCTGCGCGTCCGCCGGACCAGCCTCTGGAACGGATTGTGGTCAAGGACGGCACCAAAGTGCACATCATTCCGATCGATAAACTGGACTACGTGGAGGCCCAGGACGACTACATCGCGCTGCGCAGCGAGAAGAAGAATTACCTGAAGCAGCAGCCCATCTCGAGCATCGAGGCACAACTCGACCCGAAGTGTTTTGTGCGCATTCACCGCTCTTACATCGTGAATCTGGAGCGCATCGCGCGGATCGAACCTTACACCAAGGACAGCCGCGTGGCGGTGCTCAACGACGGAACCCAGTTGCCGGTAAGCCGGTCGGGGCATACCAAATTGAAGACTCTGCTCGGTGAAGTGGGCTGAAGTTCAGAGCGCTCCATCTCGCGGAGCGGTTCGAATCAACTTCCCTTTCCCACGGCCGTTAGCAGTTCCGCCATCGTGGTCTTGCGATTGTCGGCCGGATAGTGGACCGGTATGATCCTCTGGACGTCCAGCTTCAATCGCTCGATGTTAGCCAGCAGGCTCTGGTTATAGGGACTGAGAGTGGCCGGCGTTTTCGTAAGCGGCTGGGCCGGCGGGTTGAAGGCGTCTGCTTCGAGCAGGATCTTTTCCTTGGGCAAATAAACCAGGATCATCCCGTCATGGTGCCCGAAGTTCTGCATGTGATGCAGCTCAATGACATGGCTGCCATCGGTCAGGACCATCTTTTCAGTCATGGTCTTGAAGGAGGGTTTCTTCGGATTCTGAGCAAGCTTGTCCGGACTAAGGACATGCGGATTCGCCCAGACCTTCTCGAAGTAGGGTTTGTTGATCTGGTGCGTGATCACGGTCGCGCCCTCGGCCACGAAAGCGCGCAGCCCGCCGGCGTGGTCGAAGTGAGAGTGGGTGTTGACCACATACTTGATGGGCTTGTTGGGAATCAATCGCTTGGCTTCCGTAATGATCGCCTCGGCGCGCTGGTCGTTCTGCGGCCCTTCGACCACGACAATGTAATCCTTGAAGTCGACGGCCAACGCGGCGTATCCGCCGAGGATAAGATATACTCCGTCGCCGAGCTTTTCCGATATCACCGGCGGCACGGCGGCGGGCGGAGCCGGTGGGTTCTGAATGGTGGCGGGCGCATTCGGCTTCACGTCGGTAACCATGAGATCGAGGACCGGATAGCCACCCTGCTTTTGGACGATGTGAGTGGGGAATTTGACGCCGCTGAAATCCTTGTAATCGCTGAACGTCGTTTCGAAGGCGATATCGCCCAGTACGTTGTTGTCGATCTTGGTTTCGACCTTTTCAAGAATGCTCTGGCCGTTAAGATAGCCGCTCACCGGGGCCTTGTTCAGCGCCGTGAACGACACAACGGTATATTTCTTGCCACCCATCGTCTGCGATTTGAGCGTGGAGTCCTTGGCCGCGGCGGCGGCTCGCAGGAAACCATATGGCAACGACATCATGAGGTCGTCCGGCAAGGCCGCTGCTTGCGGCGAACCAGCGGCAATCACTTGGTTTTGCTGCTGCTCGCCGATAATCGGCTGCTGGCCGCCACCGTGCGGAGGATTCTCCGCCTGCGTACGCACCCTTTGCATGCGCGAAGCCGGTGCCGCGAAGTTGATCACGCGCGTATAGGTCTTGTCGTTAAACTTTGGCCATGGGGAACTCGGATTCGGGGCCTGTCCTAGCGCAAAATCGTACCCCGAGCCGGAATACTCAATGGTCTTTAGATTGTCGGAACCCAGCGCCTTCGACGCACTGCTGATCGCGGTTTGGGGGTCTTGCGCGCCGGCGACCAATGACAAAAGTGTCGGGAGCGAAAAGGCGAACATCCATCTCTTGACCATACTTACCTCCAGGGTAGAGACAGTATACAACAGCGAAGTTTTAGTGGTGTGTCCCCGGCAGCGGCCGGAAAAACGTCAGCATGCGGCCGCAGGAAATCACTCCAATCCAGAGAGCGAGGGAGGTGCAGGCGATGATCTTAGCTGCCAGAGGCGTGTTCGCTCCGGGCCCTAGAATCCTGACGCGACGAAAAACGGCTGAATAGAACACGAGCACATTGATACCGGCGAGAAACAAGAAAACGACCTTCAGCCGGAACGCGTTGTTGTAGAGGTATTGATCTGGCGTGCCCGCGAGAAAGCAGAATCCAGTAAGGACGTTGACAATAAACCCGCCGATCCCCCAGGGGATCAGCCGGTGCAGCGCGGCGGGCGACACGCCTTTCGCCAGCCCCAGCAGGCGCAAGTCGAACAATCCCACGGTCCCGATCAGCAGGGTCAGGCCCATGAAATGGAGAGTCTCGCTCGCGGCCCATGCCCATTTCGTGTGGGTCATGATCCACGATATTCCTGTGCTGTGCAGCCAGATGCGGAGCGGTTCCAGGTCGAGATTCATTCGTTGACCATAAGCCGGGTATAAGTGTATGCCAGAAGACGGCCTGCCGTGATCGCCCCGGCCCACAGCAAGATCGACGTAGCCGCCAGCATCTTGCTGCGCCGCGGCAGGGGCTGTCGATCCAGAGCGGGATCGCGAAACACCTGAATTCGAATCTGCCGTAAGACAACCAAGGCGAGCGCGATGCACGAGAGCTTTACATAGAACACAGGATTCGTGAGCGCCTTGGTCGGGTAGGCGATCAGAAGCAAAACGCCCGATACTACATTGACCCAGAGCCCAAACCACAACACCGGGAAGAATCTCTCCATCGGCGCCAACTGAAGGCGTGCCGCGACTCCCAAGAGGCGAAGATCGATCGCCACATTCGCGCCCGCCAGGAATCCCATGCCCACCGCATGAAAGATGAGAACCGTTGGGAAAGCCCACAGGGAGGGCGACTCGCGCACCCAGACGCTCAAGCCGGTTTGTTCGAGCCAGGCGAAGAAGGGATTCATCAATTTGGGAAAATCAACGACTCTGTGGCCGTTTCCGGCCGGCGGCCAGCCATACTGCAATTCCCGCAATCACTGCAATCCCGCCGTAGACCGCCCATTGAATTTGTCCGGTCATGAAGCTCCCCGGCAACACGTTGACTCCTTGCAAGAACCATATGGCTCCAAACAGCACGAGCAACGCGGCCACGATCTTCAATGCAATTCTCATGTGGATTCCGTGCCATGATCCTATCACGCCGGCCCCCCAGGACCGTCCGAGTCAACCATTCCACGTAGGCCGCGCGAGCCTCCGGAGCGGTGGGGAAGTGGAACACTGTCCGGTCGTTCCACAGGTCGAAAGTCCCGAGACCGGGATTGCCCGTCACGTCGGCCACGATCCAGCGAACCCGACTCGCCCGGGCTCCGAGCCGCTTGCGGGCACGGTCGATCGCGGTCTGCGAGATGTCGAGTACGATAACCGAATAGCCACTGTCCACCAGCTTCTCGCCGTAGGAGGGACGTCCCACCGCCCACGTCAATCACCCTCCCGGCTGGGCACACCTCGCCGACAAGCGATAGAGACAGGCGGGGTTCCGGCTGTGTCCAGCTCAGGTCTATGTCGCCCTTGGATGGATATACCGACTCCCCATGTTCTTCGCGTTTCATGGTCGGCGTGAGTTCGAGAAAAGCGCGATATACGGCTCTTTTTAGGCTACTACGCATCAGAAAAGACAGGGCGTGCTGACCCTCGACCGACCAGATTCCTCGTATACTTGAAGAAGGAAATGGCTATGCACAGCGAGTACATCGAACAGCGCAACGGCGGCTACTACGTGGCCGGGACGCGCATTTCGCTGGACTCCGTCGTGTACGCCTTCAATCGTGACGATTCCCCCGAGCAAATCCTGGAAAGCTATCCTCATCTTGGGAAGCTTGGCTCGGGTCTACGGCGCGATCGCTTTCTACCTCGATCGTAAGGCTGACATCGACAAGTACTTGGAAGAGAGTGCCCGCGAGTTCGAGGCCAACACCATCCCGCTGTCTGAAGCCAATCCCGCTCTTTGGGAAAAGTTGCAGCGCGCCCGCGCCAAAACGGGTGAGCCGCGGCCTTGATCCGGTTCCAGGGCGACGCCGACGTCCATCACGGAATCGTTGTAGCGGTCCGGCGACGGGAGCCGGCGATCGACTTCACTTCCGCTGTGGACAGTCAACTCGAAGCGGTTTCGGATCCCGACGTCCTTGAAATTGCGGCCAGCCAGGGCCGCATCCTGATAACTCATGATCGCCAGACGATGCTGGAGCATTTCCGAAGGCGGCTTAAGGACGGGAAGTCGAGCCCTGGCATCTTTCTTGTCTCACAGTTCGCGCCACTGAGCCCGGTTGTCGAGACTCTCGTGATGGTGTGTCAGGAGCGTGAACGTGCATTGCGCATCGCCCTTCCTTAGCCAGATGGCTGATATCGACGCCTGGCGATAGACAAAGGGAGAGGTCGAAGCAAAACTCGCACGCATTAACGAAAGTCCATCGAGGCTACACCACCCTGAGGTCGCTTTCGCCATATACTTGAAGCAGGGGCACGGTCATGCACAGCGAATACATCGAACAGCGCAACGGCGGCTACTACGTGGCCGGGACGCGCATTTCGCTGGACTCCGTTGTGTACTCGTTCAACGAAGGTCAATCGCCTGAGGCGATTCAGGAAGACTTCCCGCTGCTGAAGCGGTCACAGATCTACGGTGCGATAGCCTTCTATCTGGACCATCAGGCCGAGATTGACAAGTATCTCGAAGAAACCGAGCGCGAGTTCGAGGGTCAGGCAATCCCCCTCGAACAGGCCAACCCGACTCTGTGGGCGAAGATCCAGCGCGCCAAGGCCCGATCCGTTCAGACTACGCCGGATGATGCGCGCTCTTGAGCATTCGCTTCCAGGCAGACAACGATCTCAAGTTCGGAATCGTCAAGGCCGTCCGGCGGCGGGAGCCTGCTATCGACTTCGCGTCAGCCCGGGAGGCCGACCTGGCGGGCGTTGGCGATCCCGAACTACTGGACCGGGCAGGTCGTGAGAATCGCGTTTTGGTGTCGCATGACCGCCGGACCATGCTGGAACACTTCCGCGCACACCTGGCAGCCGGGAAATCCAGTCCCGGCATCCTGATCTCCTGATCGTCTCCCAGGGTGCGCCAATCGGACTCGTGGCCGAGGCTATTGTGTACGTTTGGTCGCTCTCCGATCCGCTTGAACTCCGCGACCAAGCCCACTACCTTCCATCGCTGTCGCGCTACCTGTTTATTCGCTAGAGAGTTCGAAACACCGCCCAATGATTTCAACGGAGTAATTGGTCGAGGCGAGTGGATTCCGGCCTCCTGGTCCCGAACTAGGAACCCACGATATATCTATAATTTACAAGTGGGAACAAGAGTGGGCACAACGAAGATCGCCTCTGTGGCTACTCGCCCGTTCGCCGGAATCCATGAAGCGGATTCATCCTCCACCCGTCTTCGTCGCCCTGGCTGCATCGGTGGCTACCAACCCATAAGCTCCCTGTCCGTCCCCGCCTGCTACCGAGCTACTGCTTTGCCTATCATCGACCGATCTGCTGTTTGAGGACGCGTCCACACTTGACATCACTTGACATCTTGGGTGAGATTGTATGGTACGTTCGAAATGTAGTACAATCCTCCCCCAGGTCGTGGGGCTACCTGCATGAATACGAATCTAAATTCCGGATTGGCTGACCGCGTTTTTGACCTACTAAAACGGCGAGGGCCACTTTGTCAAAGTCAGCTCTCTGCCGAGTTGATGGTTGGAGCTGGAAACATCGACGCGGTACTTGAAGTGCTTCAAAAAGAGGGTGTGGTCGAGCCCCGTCCTGATCGAGATCAGGCCAAACAGATTGAGCGACCCTGGGGTCTCCGTAAGCCTTCACTGAAGTGACGGCACCGGCGGTTCGCATTGTCCTCCGTTTTCCAGGATTTCCTCGATGACAGTGTGTTATACTCCTTCGTTTGCTTCAAGGAGCAAATGAATGGATGGACTCACTTGGTTCGCCGTTGTTGTGGGAGTCACAATAACTTGGTGCTTAAACCTGCACGAACGAGACAATCCTGCTGCAATTCCGATCGGCAACGTCCTGGTCCGAGCGCTCCCTGGCGTTGCGCTATACGTGGTTTTGGGGACAATCTTCTCTGCCATCGTACTTCTGTCCGTGCTCCTGCGGATCCCAGGAGTTGAGCAAAACAGCACGCTTCGACTCCTCACCGCCCTAATCGCTGGTTTCGTCGTTCCCCAGGCGGCCAGACTTAAGGATCGCGTGCTCACGCGAACGGTCGCCAGGAAGTATCCTTTCGTCGCGAGTTGCATCCAATGGATCGACGAGAGTTCACGTATTTACTGCCGCAAAATTATCAACAGGGAAGAGCGAAAGCTCAGCTTTGAACTGCTCAAACAGGACGGCGACGTGCGACAGAGTGCGATTCATCGTCTCTTTGAGTTCCATCTGATCGAAATCGCACACCATGAATGTGCGCGGCTAAAAAAGGAACATGACGTACTAGAGCCCGTGCTGAATGTCTTCAACGTCAGAAACGTTCAGGTTAAGCTGAAGTTCTTCACTCGATTCTTGGGATATCGCGTGGCACTCGATCATATCTGTCAGGTGGCCGCTAACCCCCTTGTGATTTTTCCGACTTGGCCCCCTGCTCCGGACGACCGAAGGGCGACCAGCGCCAATGGCCGCGGCCGACGGAAGTACGAACAGCCTTACGTCAAGGCGTATGTATTAGGGCATTTCTGATCTGCTCCAAGCCGTTAGTTCAATCGAACCCGAATCCGACGAAGATTCATCCAGATTGAGACTTCATGCAGCAAATCAACTCAGTGGGCGTGCTTCATCTGCAGGATTATTGACGGCGAGTCTGCCGGCAGCCGTATGTCGATTGGAAGATACCCATCTTTCTCAGCGTGTATCCTACTTGACTTACCGGGCGGAATAGCTAGGAGACAAAATCCGTCGGCATCCGTGTATTCCCAGTCTCCAGGCGTCGCGGAAACACGAACCTGAGCCATGGGATTTCCGGACTCATCTCTAATCGAAACACCTCCGTGCATTCCTGTGACGGGGGATGGAGCCGCGGGCAAGGATGGCGCCC
>JBGPHB010000126.1:0-8522 GCA_041484155.1 Bryobacteraceae bacterium | reverse complement strand
GTCGGCGAGCGCATCGACGCTCAGCCTGGAGAGTTCTTCCCGGATCAACTCGACGCGCGCCTGGAGCTGTTGGCGGAACGAATCGGGCCGCGTTTCTCCCAGCAACATACCTGCAGGCATCGGCTCCATGAAAGCGCTGGTCCCGGTAAGCCTGGCAACCAGCAGGTCGAGCACTGCGCTCCACCGAAACGGAGAAAAGACGATCGTGAGCGAGAACGACGGCACTCCAGTGGTGATCACATCGTGCACGTAACCGCGTGGCACGTAGAGCAGATCGCCGGCCTCAAGCACGAAATCCTGCGCCGCCTCCGCCAGTTGTCCCGGGTCATGCATGCCGGGCTGATCCGTGTCGACCCTGTGGAAGAGGCGCCACCGCTTCGTCCCCGAGACCTGAAGTGTGAAAATCTCCGTTTCGTCGTGATGGGGGCCCAGTCCCTGCGCGCCGGGCGGCGTCACGTAGCAAGAGAGCGAGTCGCGCGGGTGCTGGAGCGTGAGCTCCATGTTGCGGAGCAGCGAAAGAACCGGAGCGGACGGATCCAAGAAACACTCCATCCTCCTCAGCCGAAGCGAATCCCCGTGGAGCAGGCGTTCATAGACCTCGCCGATTGAGTCCGGCGGCGGATCGGGGAGCCCGTATTCGCGGGACGGCGTCGTGATCGAGTGCCGCGTGAACAACTCGTCCATGGATAGATATCGTTCCAGCTCGGCCAGGCTGAATAAGTCCCGGTAGAAGCCGGAATTGCCCCGTTCGACTCGAAGAGGCCGCTGTCCCCAATACTCCGCGCAAAAACACTCGGGAGAGATCGGGTCGAGGAGCGCCGCGAAGGACCACGGCGAAGCGAGTGGCTTGGCGCTTTTCGCATCCCGGTGTTCTTCCGCCACCCGCTGGTGCACGTTTGCATTATGACATCCACAAAAGCCCATTGACACTCAGGCCATGGTGAACTATAGTGCAATTGTATTTTCACCTTAGGAGGACGAGGACATCGTGGCAGACAAGAGCAAGCAGCAAAAAATAGACGAGTTGCTGGGCCGGGCCCTGCGGGACAAAGAGTTCCGCGCGAAGTTGACGGCCGACCCCAAGAAAGTCGCCAAGGAAGAAGGGCTCGCGGACGATGAGCTGGATCTGATCGCGGGCGGCGTGTCAAGAATCGGGGCCGGTGGCAAGATCGCTTTTTCAACGGCGAAGACCTGCAGTGAGAGCGGCATTCTCCGACGCTAAAGCCAGCGATGTAGGTCGATGCGAAGCTACGACGAGAGTTGCTCGCTCATCGATGAAATCGTCGGCCGGTGCATTCGCATTCCGGAGTTCGCCTCATCGGTCCTCTCGGATCCCGAAGTAGCCCTCAAAGAGTACGGCCTGAACGAAGACGAGCTCGACGATTTCCGCGCGCTCAGCGCGGGTCATCGCGAGGAAGCCGGTGAAGTTTGGGAGACGGTTCGCACCGGCATGGGATCGGCCCGGGCGTTTTAGGAGCGCTAGTTCTTCACGGTTCAGCCCAAAGGCGCAGGAGGCCTTCCTGGCACCTGCGAAGCCGTTCCAGGTCCGGACTTAGTTCGGCGGCAAAGAGTTCGAAGTATCGGAACGCGCAGCCGAGGTCATACAAGATCTGCCGCTGCGCCGGGTCTCGAATTAAACTCTGCACGCAAAGCTCGCCGGTTAACCGGGTTCCTCTCATCACCGGCGCGACGGAGTACCGAGCCGACGTTGGATAGACAAGGCACGCTCCCGCTGGCTCCTTGTAGCTTTCGTCTCCGTAGCCGGTATCGATGACGAGTTCGCCGCCGTCATAGCATGCCGGATCGGTGAGAAACACCGTCACTGCGACATCCGCGCGCATCGCGCCAGGACCCTGAACGATTGCGTCGTTGACGCGGGCGCCGCGCCCCGTACCTTCGTCCAAGCGGCTCAGGACCGGCTGAGAGAAATTTCGCGGTTGCGCACCGAGCATGAAAAGGGGATGCGCCCGAAGCGCTTCCACCAGAATTTTCCCCACCTCGCGCGAATCCGCAAGGCCGGCCACGACTTCGGGACTCAGGAGATCCAACCTTAGAAGCATGCGTTGGACCCAATTCTATCCGAGGTATATTACAGCATGCACGTCCTTCTTAAAAAGGTCCTTACGGCCGAGGATGTCGCTCGCGTCAAAGAGTTGATCCTCGGCGAAGTGTTCACCAATGGCAAAGAGACTTCGACGCTCATCGGCAAGCACAATCTCCAGCTCCCTGTAGAGAGCCCGGCTTCCCAGGCCGCCGGCGAGCTCGTGGTCGAGCGCCTCAGCAGGCATGAGACCTTCAATCTGGCGGTGCAGCCCCAATTCATCATCTCGCCCATGTTCAGCAAATACGACCCTGGTATGGAGTATCCCGATCATGTCGACGAGGCCATCATGGGCGGACACCGCAGCGACGTGTCGATGACCGTATTTCTGAACGAGCCGGCGACCTACGAAGGTGGTGAGCTGGTGATCGAGACCGGGAACGGGGAGCGGAGCTACCGGCTCGCGGCGGGCGACGCGATCGCCTATCCGTCTTCCACGCTCCATCACGTGGCCCGCGTTACGCGTGGAACGCGACTCGCGGCGATCCTCTGGGTGCAGAGTAGGGTGCGCGATCCCGCGAAACGAGAGATTCTTTACGACCTCGGCTCCACCATCCGCGACGGAAACTTGATGGAGGGCCCCTATGGCGATCGGCTTCGCCAAAGCTATTGGAACCTCGTCCGGCTCTGGGCGGACGCCTAGCCGGCGTTTCCGCGAAGGAAGGTTCGAAATGGAGGATTGGATTGAGGTGCTCGGCACGCTTCTGATGGGTGCGATTGACGACGCGGAAGCGGCAAGGCAACTCGGAGTAGCGGTAGACGAAATCCAGAGGTTGAAACAGGTCGTGGCTGGAGATGCAGCGATGCTGGTTCCGATCGCGGTCGATCTCGCCACACACCGTGTGGAACTCCTCGATCTGGCGGGCATCGCCTACCGTGAACCCTTCTTCCACGAAACCATCGAGGTTCGGCGCCGCGAACGGCCCGCGGGACTCAACGTCGAGGTAGATCTCAACAATCTGGTAAGCGCAGCCCGGCGATATCGGACCCCGCCGGACGGCTTCATCTTTCACGTTGGCCGTTGCGGCTCGACCCTGCTCGCCAACATGCTCGCGGCTTCCGGTGAGCATCTCCTCATCAAGGAGCCGGAACTCGTCAGCGAACTGATCGCCCATTGGTTGCATGCTGAAGACGACCAGGCGCGGCAACAAAGGGAGGCGCTGGTCGACGCGACCGTGCGCTGTCTCCTGGGAACCGCCGGTTCGGCTCGGTATCGCGTGCTGAAATTCGCGGCCTGGAACATTCGCATGGCCGGCGTGTTGGCGCGTTTGTTCCCAAGCACGCCCGCCGTGTTCCTGTATCGGTCGCCGCTGGAAACGGTTGCGTCGATGCTGTTTCGGCCGCCCGCCTGGTTCGATCTGATCGGGGGTCCCCGGCCGATCCAGGCTCGCTTCTTCCCAACGGTGCGCGAGGCGCCGGAGGACGCCCCGCTCTCTGCGGTGATGCTCTTCGCTCACGCCTGGCGATCTGCCGCCGAGGCCGCACTCGCGCTGCCGCCGGGGCGGGCGATCCTGCTCGACTATGGCGAGATGTTGGTCGGCGCGGCGGACGCAATCAAGCGCGTCTTGACCCATTTGCGCCAGCCTTTCGAGCCACAGACGATCGCGGCGATAGTTGCGGCTCGGACGACATATTCAAAGGACGGCGCGGCCTTCGACCCGGCGGGTGCACATCGGCGCCCTCCACTCTCTGCCACCGACGAGGCGCAGGTTCGGACGATCGTCGGCGATGTCTGGACACGTTTGGAGGCGCGCCGGCTTGAGTAGCGGGTCAATATGCGCATCCTCCAGTTGACTTCGACCCGGATGGAATCCTACGGCGGCGTTCAGTCCTGCATTCGCGGATTGGAACGCTCGCTGGCTCAAGAGGGATGCTCCGTGCTGACGTACGCACTGCCGCGGTTGCCGCTCGCCGAATTTTCCGGGGCTCTCAGCACCTTGATTGCGGATGAGGAAATTGAGGCGGTCCTCAGCCACAATCTGGTTGGGGGGCTCCCTGAGCGCTGGCGAATCGCGGCGGTCGTCGCCAAGTGCGCTCTGTCGCGGCGGCTTCCGCACGTCGTCTGGATTCACGACCTCCTGCCAATTGATCCTCACATTGCCAATTCGGGTGAGTATCGCAGCGATCTGAGTACGCTCTTCCGGCATACACGGCTCGCGGTCACGTCTGAGTATAACCTTCAGGAATTTTCTCGTGTTTTTGGAGAGTCCGCCGCGATCATACCTCCGGGCATCGATTTCCGGGTTTTTACTCCCGGCGGCGTACCCGATCGTCGGACCATCGCTTTTCCCGGGCGCCTCACCCGCTATAAGGGCGGTCTGTGGGCGATCCGTGTCGTGGGCGAGCTCGCCAACGATATTGGTCCGCTGCGGTTGTTATTCTCCGAGCGCAATCTCGGCTGCCATGGTGAAAGCGAAGAGTATCTTTCCGAGATGGAGGAAACGGCATCCCGGTATTCGCAACTGTCTATCGAGTTCATGACGGGCCCGGACGCGATTCCACGGATTTATCAGGCGTCTGCGCTGACCCTGGCACTCTCTGAGTACGAAGGGTTCGGGATGATCCCGCTGGAGAGCCTTGCCTGCCACCGCCCGGTGGTGGCGATGGAGGCCGGCGGCATGGCGTGGCTTCAAGGGATACCGGGCGCTCTTTGCATTCGTCATCCCTTGGAGGCCCTTGATGCAGTGAAGCACGTAATGAGCGAATGGGACGTATGGAGCGGCGAAACCTGTCGCGCCCGCGAGCGGTTAGAGCGAACTTATGATATTCACGTAGTTGCGCGCCAGTTTCTCTCGATGCTTAAGATCCGGCCGGCCAGCAGATTTCCCTCGGTCTAAGATGAGTGCGAATGCGCCCAGAGAGTGAAATCCGGATCGACGTGATTCGCGACCCCAATGTCCTCAGGGCCTTCGTCAAGCCGCTCGCACGCTCTCCCCTCGTCCGCCTCGGTCGCGTCACGCCGTGGAAACCGGCGGCAAGCACAGTGCAGTTCCCGCGATGTAATCGCCTCCAGGCCGACTACGTCCTTGTCCCGATCGCTGTGAGCTGTCTCGACGTCGCCGACTGGCAGGTCTATCAGCGCCTCTCCGACGGTGGGTGCCTGGTGGCGCATGCGGCCATCGAAGACGCGCTCGACGCCGCTGTTGCGGGGTTGCCTGGCTTTCGCCAATGCCCCGAGCGTTACCTGTTTCTCCAGCTCGGCGACCTCATCTCCGTCTTCGAGCCGTTCGCCGGCAGTGTGGTCCTCAAGGTCTCACCCCACCGTGCGACGCCGCGCTGCATCGGTCTACCCTACTATCTCGAGGACTTCGACAAGCCGCCCATAAGGGCGGCGGCCCGGACGGCGCGGCCGATCGCTGAATGCACGCGCGACGTAGGCTTCCGCGGCGATTCCAGTTACACCACGGTAAGGCGGGCACTACCGGCTGCCGTCGCTGCGCTCGTGCGCCGCGGCTACCACTGTTCCTTCACTCAGCTCGGCTACCACGACAAACAGGAGGCTGACCACAAACCTTACCTTGCTCTGCTCGACGAGACGCGCTTTATCCTTTGCCCACGCGGAATGGCTGTCAACTCGCGGCGTTTTTACGAAACGCTTGCCTTCGGCCGTATCCCTATCCTCCTGGCCGATGACGCGCGGCTCCCACTCGACTGGATAATAGACTGGGACGCCTGCCTTGTGCGAGTGCCCGAAGCGCGGGCCGAGCACGTCGCCGACCACATCGAGTCTTTCCTGGCGCGAACCACGCTGGCCAAAGCCTCGGCGCATGCCCGCAAAATCTACGACGACTACCTCACTCTCAATCAAGTCGGCCGGCTGATTCGCCTTAGCCTCGCGCGACTCGAGGCAGGTCCTGACGCTGAGTGAGGGCGGCCCGCCTAATGTCCCGTGGAGATTTGAGCGATGGTACGCGGGCGGAACGGGAGCTGGCCGACGGTGCATCCAACCATCAAGTCGGTGCCAGAAGCGAACCAGCCAATTCGGCATTGCTGACTCCCTTGAGGGCAAACTATCACAAATGCGCAGTGGTGTCACGCCAGGGGTCGCAAGCTGGATCGCGTCAGCACCGGATCGCACTCCCGAGCCAGGATCGCTACGCCGTTCCAGGAACTTTCGCCTAGCCAGACTGCGCGATAGCCGAGATCAGGAAGAGCACTTGCCGGAAATGCCCGCTGCTCTACCTTGATCTCCTGGAGGCAAACAACGTCGGGCTGCGCCCTTGCGAGCCACGCCGTGAGATTATCCAAACGCTTGTTGATGTTAAAAGTGGCGATCTTCAATGGCCCGGCCTCACGTGAAAAGACCATTTTGGCCCGACCTGAGGTCAGTCTCTCTCGAACCGCGAACGATATCGCACATTATCGGTAGCGATTTCGAGACAACGTTTGCGGTACGGTCGGTCCTCGCCGACGGTCTTGCGCCGGGAACGCGGGCTACCAGTTGCCGGGCGCAGATCTAGAGATGGGTGCCAACCTGGAGGCTACTCCAGCTAGAGCCGCCGGGCCACGACCACCGTGATATCGTCCGCCGTGCGAGCACCCAGTGTGAACTCGGTGACCGCGGTATGGATCGCCTCGACGATCTCCGCCGCCGGGCGGTCGTGCAAGGAAGCCACCAGCGTCGCCAGCCGCTCCTCGCCGAAGTCTTCATCGTTCGGATCGACGGCCTCCGTGACGCCGTCGCTGAATAGTACCAGGATGTCTCCGGGGTCCATCTGCATCCGGGACTCTTCATACGTCGCCTGGGGCAGGATGCCGAGGATCAGTCCGCCACCTCCCAGTGTTTCGAAGCCGCCCGCGCTGCGTACCACCAGCGGCGGATTGTGGCCCGCGTTGGTATAGGCCAGCTCGCCCGTGGCTGGATTGGCTATGGTTATGAAAAACGTGATAAAGCGGTTGTCGGGGCAATTCGAGCAGATCGCCTTGTTCAACCGGCCGATCTTGTGCGCCAGATCGTCGGCCTCTTCGAACAGCACCTGCACCCGCGCTTGCAGACTCGACATCAGCAGAGCCGCCGGCATGCCCTTTCCGGCGACGTCCCCCACCAGCATGCCCACGCGTCCCTCAGAGAACTGCAGGAAGTCGTAGTAATCGCCTCCCACGGTGCGGCACGCGGTAGTCTTGCCGGCGATGTCCAATCCGGGCACCGAAGGTGGTTTCGATGGCAGGAGCCCCTTTTGGATCAGCGCCGCCTGCTGCATGTCCTTGGCCATGGCCCGCTCGGCCTCTTCGATTTCGTTCAACCGGGCGTGCTCGATGCGAATGGCCGCGACGTTGGCCATCACCGTCAGCAGATTGAGATCTTCGCGCGAGAATTCGCGGATCAGGTGGGACGAGTCGACGTAGATCAGCCCGATCACGCGGTCGTCGGTTTGCAGCGGGACGGCAATCATGCTGTGGACTCTCTGCTCGACGATGCTCAGGTGCCCGCGGAGCGCCTGGTCGAGTTGGGCGTCGCACACCAGCAGCGACACCTTTTCCTTGATGACACGGTCGCGCACCGTCGTCGAGATCTTGAATCCCTCGCCGCGCGCCGCGCGCACCTGGAGATCTTCTCCTTCGAGCGTCATCAGCACGCCGCGGTCGGCGCACACCGCCTCCACCGACAGATCCATGATCAAAGGGAATAGCTCGTCAAGGGGGCGATGCCCGGCCAGTTCCCGCCCGGCGCGGATCAGCGCGCGAATCTGCGGGCTGCCCTGTATTAGGTAGGGCTGGATCGGGTCGTCCAACTGCGACCCGAGAATGGTATCCAGGCTCGCCGTCAGCGTGGTTGAGGTGTCAGAGAAGCACTCACCATGATCCACAAACACCACGGTTCCCTCCGCCGCCGGCGGCGGGTCCGAAAACTCAATCGTAAGACGACCGACCGAAATGCGGTCGCCCACGCCGAACGGCACCGGCTGCTCGATCCGCTTGCCGTTGACCAGTGTCCCATTCTTGCTGCCCAGGTCTTCCACCTGCCACTGGTCATGGACGCGGGTTAGCGCCAAGTGCTGGCGCGACAGTCCGACGTCATCGGGATAGCACAACTCATTCACGCTGGACCGGCCCAGCGAGATCCGATCACGGTCAAGCGGTATGGTAACCGTCTTGCCGTCGAGATCGCGGATCACGAGTTCCCGCGGGGTTGATTGCAGCGTGGGGGCCAAAACGTAAGCGTATCACGTGGGCCGAAGGCCCGGCCGCAGTACGTTCGGTTTAGAACGTCACACGGAACGCGGCCTGCATGCGTCGGGCGTTAGTACCGTCGGGGAAGCCCTGCGATGCGCTGCCATTGCCGAAACCGGCCTGTGGCTTGATGATTCCGCCCGACGCGGTGTACGCGGTGGTCAGGATACCCGTGTTGTACTGCGTGTTAAAGACGTTGAACGCCTCGAAGATCAGTTGGCCCCGCACTCGTTCCGTGAAAGGCAGATTC
>JBGPHB010000125.1:0-8615 GCA_041484155.1 Bryobacteraceae bacterium | reverse complement strand
GCTTGAGTGTTCGCGTGATGCAAGACGCAGTCGCCGGGAATCACCGTGTTTCCGATGGCAGCTTCGGCTGGAGCGGCGCGTACGGGACGCACTTCTGGGTCGATCCTAAAGAAGACATCGTCGCCGTCATGATGATCCAAACCCCGATTCGCGAAATGCGGCCGGAGTTTGAGAACGCCGTGATGCAGGCGATTGTGAAATAATCGTTGACCGCACTATGCGGCTCGTCTATGCGATATTAGCTACGCTCTTGCTCGCGACGCCTCTGCCGGCGCCGGAGCGGACCGTCGAAGACTTCTTTCGCACCTTCACCGATGAATGGATGCGTTTCCACACCGACGCGGCGGCGTCTGCGCGCTACTTCACTGGGACTGAACAGGACGCCTTCGAGCGCCAGATCGCACCGTGGACTGTGCAGCATCGCGATGCTGAACGCAGTCTGGTGCGCAGGGGGCTAAAGGAGCTTCGTTCGTTTGACCGGTCGAAAATGACCGAGGCGCAGCGCTTGTCGGCCGACATCATCGCTTGGGATCTCGACAATCGCGTACAAGGCGAGTCTTTTCAGGACTACGCGTTTCCGTTGGTTCAAACCAACGGAGCGCAGGCCGCTCTGCCGGGATTGCTGACCGTTCAGCATCCGGTGGTCACGCAGCGTGACGCTGAGAACTATGTGGCGCGCCTGGGTCAACTCGCGCCACGCATGGAAGAAGTCATGGTCGAGGCCCGGCGCCTGATCGGAAAGAAGCTGGTACCGCCAAAATTCATTCTGCAAGCCGCCATCGTGCAAATCGACGGGTTCCTGTCGACTCCCGCGGCGCAGAATCCCCTGGTGACCACGTTCGCCGAACGCATGCAGCGCGTGAAGGAACTTCCGCCGCCCAAACAGGCGGAACTTCGCGCTGCCGCTGAAAAGATCACCGCGGAGCAGGTCTATCCAGCCTGGCGAAAAGCGAAGGCATTCCTGGATGCCGAGGTCCCAAAAGCCAGCGACGATGCCGGGCTGTGGAGGCTTTTCAACGGCGTGGAAGCCTACACCTACCGGCTGAGGCAATTCACCACCACAAAGATGACAGCCGAGGAGATCCACCAAACCGGCTTGCGGATGGTGGCCGAAATCGAGGGCCAGATGGACGGTCTGCTGCGCCAACTCGGCCGGACCGAAGGCTCCGTGCGGGCGAGAATGGACAAGCTGCGCGCCGACCAACCCACGTTCCCGGCAACCCCGCAGGGCCGCGCCGAGTACGGGGCCGAGATTGAGCGGATCATTCGCGACGCCGAAAAGCGGGCCGCCCTGTTGTTTGAACGCGTGCCGAAGGCGGCCGTAGTGTCGCGGCCGTATCCCGAGTTCATGGGCCCGCGGGCGCCATCCTATTCCCGCGCGGCGCCGGATGGCTCGCGTCCCGGCACCTTTCAGTTTCCAGAGTTCGGCGTGCCCTTGACGCGGTTTGGCCTTCGCACCGTGGCTTACCACGAGGCGGTTCCTGGGCATCACTTCCAGATCGCTCTCCAGATGGAAGACACTAACCTGCCGCGTTTCCGAAAGGACGGAGTATTTGGCAGCAACAGCGCGAATGCGGAGGGATGGGGGCTCTATGCGGAGCGTGTGGCGGCCGAGTCGGGTTGGTACGAGGGCGACCCGGTGGGATTGCTCGGCCAGCTCGATGCGGCCATCTTTCGAGCGCGCCGCCTGGTGGTGGATACGGGGATGCATGCCAAGCACTGGACGCGTCAGCAGGCCATAGACTATTTGGGCCCGAATCCGGCAGGCAGCGCCGTCGCCGAAGTCGAGCGATACGTGGCGGGGCCAGGTCAGGCTTGCTCCTACATGATCGGTGAGCTGAAGATCGTTGAACTGCGCGAGCGGGCGAAGCGCGAGTTGGGCGCGAAGTTCTCACTTAGAGAGTTCCACAACATCGTGCTGGGCATGGGGCGAGTGCCGCTCGACATTCTGGAGCAGCAGGTTGACCGTTGGATCACGGCAAAGAAAGGATGAACATCATGCGATTCGGGTTTTTGATGGCGGGGGTGTCGGGAATCATGCTTTGGGGGCAGGTGCAACCGCCGCCGGCTCCGTGGCGAGGGGCGGGGCCGACACCGTGCGTGGGGGCTGAGGGCGGCATCTTTCAATGCCCTCCGGCTGCGCGAATGGTCGCCGTGCGCGCCGGGCGCTTGTTTGACAGCAAGAGCGGGCAGATGTTGACCAAACAGGTGGTGGTTGTGACGGGCGATCGCATCACCGAGGTCGGACCGGACGGCCAGGTGAAGATTCCGGCGGGGGCTCAAGTGATTGACCTCCGGCAAGCGACGGTGCTGCCCGGCTTGATCGACGCGCATACGCACATGTTCAACCAGCGCGGTCCGAAGGGAACCACCGAAGGCTCCATGTTGATCGCCGTGCAGAACGCCGAGGCGGACCTGCGGGCGGGCTTCACGACGGCCCGGGACATGAGCTCGCACGGGAATGGATACGCCGACGTCGCGATCCGCAACGCCATTAACGAGGGGCGGTTCGATGGGCCCAGGTATCAGGTGTCCGCACTGGGTATCGCGTGGGGGGCGGCGCCTCCGAACCCGGCGGTTCAGGAGAACCCATTGGCGAGCACGGTGATTCGCTCGGTCGAGGAAGGGCGCGCCGCCGTGCGCGAGCAGATTGGACGCGGCGCGGATTGGATCAAGTTGTTCCCAACGGGAGGTTACTCCTTTACTGCAACGGGTCAGGCTCAATACGTGGTGACCTATCCCTTGCCCGTTTTGCAGGCGCTGATTGACGAGACGCATCGCCTTGGCAAGAAGGCGGGCTGCCACGTTCTCGGAGGCGAGGGCCAGAAGAACGCCATCGTCGCCGGCTGCGACACTATCGAGCACGCGTATGGGCTGGATCAGGAGCAGGCCAACATGATGGTCGCCAAGGGGCTGTTCTACGATCCGACTCTCCAGCGCTACATTGAACCGTACATGGATGATAACGACGCGAAGAACACCGGCGGCAAGTATCGGATGATCCCCATTTTCGAGAAGGCCGTATCGATGGCGGCCGGTACCAAGGGAATGAAAATCATGATGGGCAGTGGAGCCGATGGTTCGACCTACGCTCACGGGACGCAGGCGCTCGATTTTGAAATGTTGGTGAAGCACGGCGGCTTGACTCCGGTCCGGTCCATCCAGGCCGGAACCACGATCAACGCCGAGGTGCTGGGGTGGCAGGACCAGATCGGATCCATCGACAAGGGTAAGTATGCGGATCTGGTGGCTGTGTCGGGAGACCCGCTGGCCGACATCACCGAGTTGCAACGCGTCAAGTTTGTGATGAAGGCCGGAAAAGTCATTAGGTACGACATGGCGAAGTAAACATACTGAAAAATTTCGGAGGCTGCGAAGACTTGGTTGTAGCCGCGTGGGGCAGCCAGTCATGGCGGCGAGCCGGCTTTCATGCCGGCTTTTTTTCGGTCGCATCTTCACAAGAAAGCCGGCCTGGAGGCCGGCTCGCCGCCAAGACTGGCTGCCCCACGGGCCGTCCAAGTGAGTGTCTAGCGGTACATGATTTGACAGGCGTGTCGGCCCGGAGTATTTTGAGGGATGCCTTCGATGATGGCCTTCGCTGCAGCGGCGATGATCGTGGTTTCCTCGCCAGCCGGGCTCTTCGCGCAGTGGCCGGCTTACCCGACCGCCGGAGTTCCGAAAACGGCAGACGGAAAGCCTAACCTGAACGGTCCGGCGCCGAAGACGGCGGACGGCAGGCCGGATCTTTCGGGAGTTTGGGAGTACTCGCGTCCGCCGGGAACACCGCCGCCAGCACCGGCACCGGCGCCCACGGGGCCAGGGGATCGCGACATTATTCCGCTTTTTGTTCGACGGAGCCAGTTCTGGAACCTCGGGGCCTCCTTCAAAGATGGCCTTCCTTTCCAACCCTGGGCGGCCGAGCTGCACAAACAGCGGGTCGCGCAAAACAGCAAGGACAATCCCGACGCGCACTGTTTGCCGCTGGGCCTGATGCAGCTACACACCCACGGTCAGCCGAGAAAGATCGTCCAGACTCCTGGTGTGATCGTCATTATCTATGAGGCCAACAGCGGGTTGCGGCAGATTTTTACCGACGGCCGGCGGCTGCCGACGGGCGACGTCCAGCCATGGTGGTACGGCTATTCAGTCGGCAAGTGGGATGGCGACACGCTCGTGGTGGAATCGACGCGTTTCCGCGACCTCGGATGGCTCGACGTCGAAG
This sequence comes from Bryobacteraceae bacterium, assembly GCA_041484155.1. Classification (GTDB taxonomy): domain Bacteria; phylum Acidobacteriota; class Terriglobia; order Bryobacterales; family Bryobacteraceae; genus Palsa-187. The sequence goes on along the minus strand of JBGPHB010000125.1, from coordinate 4,393 downwards.
GCAGCCCGCTGACCGAATCCGGCAAATTGATGGAGCGCTTTCGGCGCGTCGATTACGGGCACTTGGAAATCGAGATCACGATCGATGATCCGAAGGCTTACACCCGGCCGTGGACCGTCACCGTGCACCAGCGCATCATGCTGGATACGGACTTGATCGAGTTCATCTGCCAGGAAAACGACCGGGACGAGACACATCTGTTGGGGAAATAGCTACGAAGTATTTGAGTGTACTGTCCCGGGTTTTTCACGGAGCACTTGTTTCCCAACCACAGCGGCCACAATTACTCCGCCGAGGGCGAGCAGGAATGCCGCCCGGTAGCCGAAGTGATTTGCCAGCGCACCCGCAACAAACGAGCTGCTGCCGACAAATAGATCGTAGAATGCGCCGAGCACGCCCACCGTGGATCCTCGCTGATGGCTCGGCGTCCGCTTCATTACGGTCGAAATCACAGAGGACCATGGGAAAGAAAACCCCAGGCCCAGCGTCGCCGCCCAGATCACCGAAATAACCGGTCCGGACGTGAAGGCGATGATGGTGATGCCGGCGGCCATGGCACAGAGTCCCACATAGTACGTAACCATGGGTGACACGCGATCGGGCAGGCCACCTAGAAAAAAGCGCGACAGGAGGACCATCGAAGCATAGGCCGAGAACGCGGTGCGTCCCGCGCCGCCGTGCTGTGTCAAATGCAGAATCAGAAACCCGGCGACCACCGGGTAGTGGACATTCACGAAGCCCACTGCTAAACCAGGACGGATCAGCGATTTCGGCACCCAGAGACGCCGGCTCGCGCTGGGGTGCGGTTCGTAGTGCTCGGCGACGCGGGAGAGCAGCATGAACGACGCGAGCGCGGTGATCACTTGCAACGCGGCCGCGCGTTCGAACGATCCCAGGAATTGCCCGACGACCGGACCCGCCGAAATCCCGCCCCAGATTCCCGTCGAGACGAATCCGAGAGCCCGCGCGCTGCGATGAATGCCGGCGGTTTCAACAGCCCAGGCCGCGGCGCCGGTATAGAGACAGGCCTCGCCGAAGCCCTGCAAGCCGCGGCCCAGATACGCCCCGGCCAGACCCAGCGGCAACAGATACGCGAGCCCCGAGGCCGCACAACTGACCAGTCCGGTGAGGAAAGCGACCTTGCGTCCTTTTCGATCCGTCAGCGGGCCCGAGATGAATCGCGATGCCAGCGCGACCACGGAAAAGGTCCCGATGACGAATCCAACCGTCTGATCGCTTCCACCGAGGTCGTGGCGGACGTGCAGCGCCATGCCCGGCAGCACGGTTCCGATTCCCAGGAAGGCCAGAAAGGTGGCGCCAATGAGCGTCCAAAACTTTGCGCCCAGGCCATGTGCCCCGAACTGCAGTTCATCCACATCCGCAGAGGGGGCTTGCATCCACCTATTGTATCGGACTATTTCGCACGCTCATGAATCCTTGGGCCAGCATGGCAATCTTGTAGATCGTCTTCGCGTTATTTCTCACGCCCTCGGGGGTTCTGAACTCGCGTCCATCCGGGCCTAGAGCGCCACTCCCGACGACGTAGAGCGTTCTCTTGCCGGGTCCGGAGAAAGCGACGCTGATCACGCTCCTGGGCGTGGGAATGACGCCGAGGTATCGTCCCTCCGGGCTGAGTACTTGAACACCGGCGTTGGAGGTCACGTACAAACGGCCGGCCGCGTCGATCGCCATCCCGTCGCCCGATCCGCCGGCTTCAAGCTTTCCGAAATCCCGCTGGTTCCTGACCGTGCCATCCGGTTGGACGTCGAAGGCCACGATCGACATGCCGTTGGTCACGTAGAGAGTCTTCTCATCCCGGCTGAGCATGATCCCGTTTGTGCGGACACTTTCGCCAACGCTGGTGACCTTGCCGCCAGGATTGATGTAGAACGTTCCTGCGCCGTTGAAATACACACCGCCCTTCTTATCGGCAACCAGGTCGTTGAGGCGCCCGAGGCTCTTGCCCTCGAAGTTGTCCGCCAGGACTTTGCGCTCTGGAGCGAGGACGCCCACCGCCGTCGGCTCCTTGCACTGGGTTGGATGCCCGCCCGGATCGGTACAGGTTCTTTCCGCCGCGAGGATGCGACCTTTGGAGTCAATCGCAACGGCTCCCGCGCCATGGGAGTCCTCCAGATAGACGGAAACTTTATCGTTCTGGTCGAGTTTGCCGATCCGGTTGGGCTGTTCCTGCGCGAAGAGCAGACCGCCGTCCGCAGTGCCGACGATACCGTCGGCGTTGTCGGTTCCCTGCCAGGCCAGCGTCCATTTCGCTCCCGCCGCAACGACCCCTGGGATGGCCGCGACGGCTGCCTCTCGTACACCTTGCGGCTGCGGGAACGACTGCTGGGCGAGAGAAAGCGTGAGGAAACCGCAGACGAACGCGAATACCGCCGGCGATTTCATCGTTACCGAGCCGGGGGCGGAGCGGGAGGCCCGGCCAACGGGGGCTGAGGTCCGACCACGGTGGTCAGAGCCGCGTAGGCGCAGTCCTCGTCCTTGTTGGAACCGCCGACGCCGATGGCGCCAATCATTTGATTGTCGACGATGATCGGCAGCCCGCCCGAAACGGGGAACACGCCCAGCGGGGCCCAGCGCATCTGCAGCGACAGGTTGTTGGCGACATTATTAGCTCGAGTGTGAGTGGAGTCTCGCGTGTAGAGCACGCTCTGCGCCTTCAGGTGGGCGGTTTCGATGTTGATCGGGACCTGGCCATCCATGCGGTGGGCATGCACAATCTGTCCAGTTGGGCTGAGGATGAAAACCGTCACGGCGGTGTTGTTCTTCGTAGCGTAGTCCACGCAGGCTTGTGTGATTTTCGCGGCAGTATCGGCCGAAATCTCATTCTTGACGAGAGCTTTCTTGGCGGCTTCATCCGAGATCACGAACTTGTTTATGTTTTGAGCTTGGCCGGTCATCACGGTGAACGCAGCCGCAGCCAGGATCGTTGCTTTGATCATGTAGTCCTCCTTGCGTATGTCTTTGGCGTATCAGTTTATCTCACGATGCCCGGAAAAACAAAACAGGGCTATGATGAGTCAGATGGCCGACAATGCGCTGATCGGTGTCGCTACCGGAGCCTTGGCTGCGACGGGATTCCTGGCTCACGCTGTGGTCGGCTGGTCTTCGGAATTCTTCGGACCTTCGGTTTATCGTGCTGTTCCGCGCGCCCTTTGGAGTGCGCTGGTTCGGCCTGCGTCCCGTTCGGCGAAGGCTCGGCCTGCTCGGCGTGATGTGGACCGTCATCGGGCAAGACTGGCGGTGGCCTGCGGAGCGCGTCTCCAGCCTAGTACTGAAACGTCCTGTCCATGGCGGGATTATTTGCCTGTACGACGGCCGCGAAACACAGCTCTCGCCGGACATCCGGCCCACGCTCGATGCAGTCAAATTCGTAGTCCCGGTTCTCAAAGGCCGGGGCTTCCACTTCGAATCCGTTAGCCAGATTCTAAAGCGGCAAACCTGGCCGGATTACCGGCGAGGGGGCAGCGGTTGCGGATTCAGTGATCTTAGCCCTCCCGTCGCTTCATCCAATTGTTTTTCGTCGAGTGGTTCGTCTTCCTTGTTCTTCGGAGTTGGCTTGGTTGGTGTAACTTCTGGTTCTGGCATGATCAAAGTAGTATATGAGCCATCTGGACTGAAGTCAACCGAACGAATTCGTTCCATGCCTCTGATTCTTGCCAAGCTTGTCTGGAAGCCACAAGATTCAAGCCGGTGGGGCAGGCGATCTTGTCGCCTGCCTCTGGCAACGCTCGCTCGCGCTGGACCATCGCCATTGCTCGAGACGCTCGACCAGTCCAGCCGCCACCGGATTCCACTCCACATATTGGACAATCTTCTCGAACTCTGATCCGTTTCGAATCCAGTGGTCGAACCATTCGTCCTGCCAGAAGGGATTTCCCGTCCGTCCGAGCAATTGATTCGAGCGCCGCGCGGTGGTCCACTTCAGCCAGCGCATGATCTCGGAGAACACATGTTGCGGGGTCATCACGACGTGAACATGGTTCGGCATCACAACCCATGCGTGCAGGCTGTACCACTCTCGAACGGCTTCTCCGTGATGCAGTGCGTCGGTCGTGATCTGTGCATGGGCGGGTTCCGCTAACCACCGTGGACCTGTGATGGCACGGTCCAATTGCTCGTCGGAATCCGTCCAGTTTTGGTCCTGTGCGGCGCGCGGGAGTGTGCCGGCTAGTCTCCACGTCACGAAGACTGACTTGTGCTCGGGTATCCAGTGTGGAAGGTGTCTTTTCCAGTAGGCCATTCGGAAGGCAGGCGACAAGATCGCCTGCCCTACTGGCCAGGCGACATATCCGCAGATCAGCGTGAACACAACGTAGACTCCTGACCAGCCCCAGGCTTGGGTGCGCAAGCGTACATAGGGCTCGACCAGGAACGG
>JBGPHB010000124.1:0-8633 GCA_041484155.1 Bryobacteraceae bacterium | reverse complement strand
TCGAAGCTTACACGTCTGCTCATGCGTTTCTCCTAATCTTAAAGAATGCCCATGAAAGCTGTCTACATCGAACAGACCGGCGGATGCGACGTGCTGCGCTTCGGCGACCGGCCGGCGCCAGAGCCTGCCGCCGGAGAAGCGCTGGTGAAACTCGCGTTTTCCGGCGTGAATTACACCGATATCAACCAACGCAGCGGCGCGAACAAAATACCGCTGCCGGCGGTGCTCGGAGCCGAGGGCGCGGGCACGGTGGAACGCGTGGGCGCGAGCGTCACCGGATTCAAGCCCGGGGACCGCGTCGCGTATGCGATGACGCGCGGTTCTTACGCGGAATACGCGGCGGTCCCGGCGAAGATGCTCGTGCACATCCCCGCGGGAATTGAACCGCGAACCGCGGCGTCTGCGATGCTGCAGGGCATGACGGCGCACTACCTGTCTCACTCCACGTTTCCTCTGAAGAAGGGTCACACAGCGCTGATTCACGCCGCGGCGGGCGGCACGGGCCGGCTGCTGGTCCAGATGGCGGCGATGCTGGGCGCCCGCGCCATCGCGACCGTGGGAACGGAAGCCAAGGCAGACCTGGCGCGGCAGGCCGGCGCCAGCGAGGCAATTCTTTACGACAAGCAAGACTGGGTTGTGGAAGTGAAGCGGCTCACCGGGGGCGAGGGCGTCGACGTGGTCTACGATTCCGTGGGCCAAGCCACGTTCCTGAAGGGACTCGACTGCCTGAAGCCACGCGGCGTGATGGTCCTCTACGGGGTTTCCAGCGGCCAGACCGAACTGTTCGACACACGAGGCCTGACCACCAAGGGATCGCTATTTCTGACCCGCCCCACCCTGGCAAGCCACATCAAGCCCGACGAGCTGGCGTGGCGGTCCGGCGATCTGTTCCGGTGGATCGGAGAAGGGAAGCTCCAGTTGCGCATCGATCGCGAGTATCCGCTCGCCGATGCGGCCGACGCGCATCGGGATATGGAAGCCCGCAAAACCACCGGCAAGCTGCTTTTGAAAATCGCTGGTAAGTAATTGCTGTGTGCACGGCGGGTTGATCCCGCAGATTGTGGCGTAGGGCCATGCCCTGCCTCACTCGTAAGCCCCCTCTAAGCCTTCTGCCGGAACAACACTAGGCGATACGCCGGATTTAACCAGCAATATGCGAATGTTAACCTCCATACCAGCGGTAGCCATCTATCACCACGAGGAGGTACGGAGGTATGAAAACTATTACCGCGATCTTAGTACTCACCTCCGCCTTCGGCATCGCCGGCCCGAAAGAGCGGGATTGGCAGACTGGGACGTTACTCGACCCAGATCGCAACCACTACTTTGCGGCAAGCACCCCCGCTGATTCCGAAATCGGCGGAGGTCAGGGGTTCAACGGCTTTACCTATCACCAGAATCTCGGTGGCGTGCAAAGCACCGTCGATCACTACGTTATCGAAACTCCGGACAGCGCCTACCTGGTGGAGCGGACCAGGCTCAATCTGGCCAAGGCAGCAGCGCTGCATCGATACCAGCCAGTGAAATTCGCCGTGGAGAAGAACAAAGTATGGGTGGTGGATCAGGAAGGCAAAGAATACGAAGCTAAGATCGTGAAGCGCGTCCTGAGGCAGCCGCCAACAGAGACTCCGGCCAGTTTGGCCTCCAGCAAATAGCTAGCGGCCCTGCGGGAGTTGACTCCCGCACCTGGAGTAATCTACATTTCTGAACGAACCCCGCCCTGACGGGCGGGGCTTTGTCGTACGTTTAGAACACCCTGCAAGCCCTGCCCGTCAGGGCGGGGTTCAGTTGAGAAATGTAGAAACTCCAGGCCCCGCCCGTTAGGGCGGGGTACTGCGGAAGTAAACTCCCGCACTTGGCCAGCCTCACTTGCCCTGAACAACAGAAAAACATCCAAGGCACGTGGGGCGGGCAGTCCTGCCGGCAAGCCGGCTTTCCTGCCGGCTTCTTTCGCGACAAGAAAGCCAGCCCGGAGGCCGGCTCGCCGCCATGACTGGCTGCCCCACCAGATCTAACCCGCGAGAATTCCGGCGGTAAATGCCAGCAGATCGCCCTGCTCGCGCGCCAGGTGGCGTAACTGTTTGTAATCGCCGGCCATCTGGCACAACTGAATCGCCGATGGGCAACCATTGCCGGCAGCGCCCCGCAGGTGCTCGACCGAAATCTGGATGGCCTCTCCGTAACGGCCTAGCCGCGAGAGTAAGCCGACCAGCACGTCGGCGGCGCCTCGAACCGACGCTGTCACCTTCTTTCGGAAATGAGCAATGCCCGCCTCCGCCTCTTCGCCCAGCAGGGCGCGCAGGTACTGGGCATGGTCGAGGTACAGGTCCTCGAAAGGCGGATTTCCCGGGAAGTGGAACATGGGCGCCAGACGCCGGCCGTAATCGGCCATGTGCAAAGCCAGGCGCTGGGTCTCACGATCCTCGAACTCCGGGCTGACCTGAACGATCGAAGCCAGGTGGGAGTTCTCCACGTAGTAGTGTCCGCCGTCAAACAGCCAGTCCCGGCCGGCGATCAGCTCCGCGACGTCGCTGGACTGAGGCGCCTGCCCTTCCACGCCGGCGATGGTTTCCTTCAGATGAGCTGCCAGTTCCTGATACATCGACCGCACGAGTACTTGCAGAAACGCGGCACGGTTTTCGCGGTCCATGTACTGCATCGCGAAATCGATCGCCTGGCAAGTGCCGCGCTGCTTCAACAACAGTTCAAAACCCTTGCGAGGGTTCACGCCCTCATGGAGCGCTATCTCGATGACGCGCTCGATCCCCTCGCCCGATTGAAAGTTTTCGATCGCCGCAGTCACGGGCGCCGGATCGCCAATGGCGCGGAAGTACTGCCACGCCCTCGCGATCTGACCATCGGCGAGGAACAGGTTGCCTGTCTCTCGGGCTGCCTCCACCATACTGGCCTCGTAAGCAGCCTGGTGCTCGGCGGGAAGATCCGAGATGGTTGCGGTCTGGATCAGCGAGAGCCCCAACGCGTGCCGCTTCTGCATCAGCCGGGCTTCGAACAGCAGGGAGTAGTTTTTCTGCTCCAGGGCTTCCCGGATCAATACATCGAAGGCGGCCCCGGGTCCGCCCGTCCGCAGGGTTCGTTCCAGCAGTTCGAAAAGATGCTCGTTCACTTAATATGACCTTGCGTGAGGTCCCGATTGTTCTCTTCGCAGGAGTACTCCATGATCTCCCAGTCCGGTCTGAGCGTGAAGGTTCGATTGTTTTTCCAGGGCTTGGTATACGTCTTCGGATCGTCGATCGTCACTTCGTAGGCGATGTGTTTGTCGTCGGAGCGCGTGAAGCGCTCGGTCACCCGCATTTGATCGCTATGCGGATGGCCGACCGTATCCAGGTTGGTCTTATCATTAAAACCGATGGTGTCGACGACGAGCGTATCGCCGTCCCATTTCCCGATGGAGGTCCCCATCCAGGTGGGCTCCAGATTCTTCGGGAAGTCGCGCCCATCCGTCGGGACCACGTGAAAGACATTCCAGGCCTCGTAGAGCACGGCCACTCGCTTCGAGGTCTGAAAAATCTCCAGCGGAAAAGGTGAGTTCACGGAGCGCGTCAACCCTTGCGGCAGACAGTGCCCGGTATAGTCAAACTTTGCCGGATCGTAGTTCTTGAACACTTCCGCGCCCCAGGCGGTGAAGGGAAGCGGGCCGGGACCTTGTTGGTCCTTCCCGTTCCTGGACATGTCGGGAACGTAGGGGCGCTCCCAAACCCCGTTTAAGTCCGGCTTACCGCCCGGCAAACGCGGCACGGCGGATGACTGGCCTGCGGCCGACATCGCGCATATCAAGAGCGCCACCAAAAGCACATCGACAGCCTACCGTGATGCTTCTACAGTGTCAAGATAGTACGGATATGGCTAAGCTGCGGTTATCCCTGGCCTGTTGGAACTACGATCGGACGCGCGCGCTGCTCGAAGAGAGGGTGCCCATCGACGGCATCGAACTGACCTACCTCAACCTGCCTGTAGAAGAGACCTTCTTTCGCATGCTGCGGAACCGTGAGTTCGACGTTGCCGAGATGTCGCTGTCCTCCTACACGTTGTCGCTGTTCCGGGAGAATCCGTCGTTCATCGCGATTCCTGTTTTTCCATCGCGCTTCTTCCGGCATTCCTGCATTTACGTCAATGCGGATAGCGGGATTCGCGAGCCCAAGGACCTGATCGGCAAGCGCATCGGCAATCCCGAGTATCAGATGACCGCGCCGGTCTGGATCAGGGGAATCATGAGTGACGAGTACGGCGTTCCCGTAACCAGCGCGACGTACCTCAGTGGCGGGGAGGAACAGCCGGGGCGCTCGGAGAAGATCGCGCTCTCCCTGCCTCCGGAGATTCGCGTCGAAGCGATTCCCGCGACCAAGACGCTTTCGCAGATGCTCGAATCCGGGGAGATCGACGCGCTCTATACGGCGCGCGCTCCGTCCACGTTCACGCGCGGTTCCGGAAAGGTGCGCCGGCTGTTCCCGGAGTATCAGCCGATCGAGCGCGAATACTATCTGAAGACCAAGATCTTCCCCATCATGCACGTCGTCGCGATTCGCCGGGACATTTATGAGAAGCATCCCTGGGTGGCACAGTCGCTGTACAAGGCGTTTGTAATCGCGCAGCGGGAAACCTATGAGGATCTGCACGAGATGGGGGCGCTGAAATGCATGCTCCCCTGGCTGATCTGGCACGTGGAGGAGACTGAGAAGACGCTGGGGCGGGAGTTCTGGCCGTACGGACTCGATCCGAACGTGCACAACTTGAGCACGTTCCTTCGTTACTCCTTCGAGCAGGGTCTTTCGAAGCGCCAGTTGACGCCGAAAGAGCTGTTCGCCCCGGAGTCGCTCGAGTCCTTCAAAATATGACTAAAATTGGGGACATTGCGGGCAAGTGTCCGCGAACCCTGCCGCTGTCAACAACACCAGCAGTGTCCCCAATTTTTTCCGCGCGGTTGGACGAGTCATGACACACCGCTGGTGGACGCTCGGACGGGGCGATATCGATGCCACGCTGGCACAGGTCGGCTTCAACCTGGCCCAGATGGTGATCCCGGTATTTCTCCTGCTTCCCGTCGGGATTCCCGCGGCGTTCACGGTTGCACACCTGTTGCCAGGGTACGCCTTGGGGTTTCTGGTGGGCTCATTTGGCTTGGTTCGCCTGGCCGTGAGTCTGGCCCGGCGGGATGGACGCCGGAACGTCACCGCTCACGTCTACGGCAATAATGTACCGGCCATCCTCACCTACACCTTGTCGATCATGCTGCCGGTGTATCTCGAAAGCCATGACGCCAACCGGGCGTGGCAGATCGGTGCGGCGGCGGTGGCGTGGACCGGGATCATCAAGCTCGCGGCCGCGCCGTTCGCGGGAGCATTGCGGCGGTTCATTCCGCTGCCGGCCTCGATGACCGTGTTCGGCGCGGCGATGTACAGCTATCTGGCGCTGGTCCTGCTGCAACGCGTTTTCGATCAGCCCGTGGTCGGCCTGGTGGCGCTGGCGATCATCGTGACCACAGTGCTAGCGAATGTGCCGATCACGCGATGGAAAATTCCGCCGTTCATTGTGGCCTGGATCGTTCCGCTGGCGGTGGGGTTAGGCATCGGATACGTGCGCCCGGTGTGGCAGGGAATGTCGCTCGGACTTCCGTTCGCGATCCCCCCGGAACCCGTGCAGGCGATGGTCCTGGCGTTGCCGTATCTGTCCGTGATCGCGCCCATGGCCATCTATCACGTCTTGCAGGATATTGCCTCGGTGGCGGGCGCGACCGCCGCCGGAGACGACTACGACGTCCGCGCCGTGCTCGCCTGGGACGGCGTCGGCACGCTGGTGTGCGGTCTGGCCGGAAGCGTCATTGCGCCGGTGGTATATGCAATGCTCCCGCCTTACAAGGCGATCGGAGCGCGCATCGCCTTTGCGCTCTGGACTCCCATCATTTTTCTGGTGGTGGTGATGAGCGGGCTTACGATCTTCATCGCCCAACTGTTCCCGTGGCCGATTCTGGCGGCGATGATCGCCTACGTTTCGATCGGCGTGGGTATGGCGACGCTGAGAAGAGTGGACCCGAAGTACATGAGCGTGGTCCTTCTAGGATTCGTCCTCCCGGCCGGCGCGGTGGTGGCTGCGGCGATGAACTCGGCCCTGCCCGCGCTGCAGCTCTCGGCGGCGAATCCGGGCGTGCAGGCGGCATTGAACCGTTCGATTTACTGGTCGTCGATCCAGGGACTCGGAAACGGATTCCTGTTTCTGGTGCTGGTGGTGGCTTCGGTCGTGACCGAGACGATCGACCGGAAATTCGGCCGCGCGGCCGTCTGGTGCCTGCTCGCCGCGGTGTTTTCGTGGTTTGGATTGATGCACTCGGCGCTCCTTCATTGGGCCGCGCAACCGGCGTACGCCGCAGGCTGGCTGGCCGCGGCGGCCATCGTTTATTCGGCTCGATGGTGGAGAGGGGACCATCCAGCGTAAATTGGAAGACGCGGGGCGTTAGCCCCACTAACGGAGTTTCTACATCTTTCAACGGAACCCCGCCCTGACGGGCAGGGCTTGCGGGGCGTTGTAAACGTACGACAAAGCCCCGCCCGTTAGGGCGGGGTTTACCGGAGGCTAAGTGGGAGAGATTCAAATCGTTTCCGCCAGCGAGCGTGATATCGCCACCATCCTCGAATTGATTCATGAGCTGGCCGAATACGAAAAGCTCGCGCACACCGTAACAGCCACGGAAGACCAGTTGCGCGCGACCTTGTTCGGCGAACGGCCCGCGGCAGAAGTCCTGCTGGCTTACGAGGGCAGTGAGTGCGCCGGCTTCGCGCTGTTCTTCATGAACTACTCGACGTTTCTGGCGAAACCGGGCATCTACCTCGAAGACCTGTTCGTCAAACCGCATGCCCGCAAGCAGGGGATCGGCATCGCTTTGATGCGGAGACTCGCCGCCATCGCGCGCCAACGCGACTGCGGGCGCATGGAATGGGCAGTCCTCGATTGGAACGAACTGGGGACCGGCTTTTACAAGAAGCTCGGAGCGGTTCCCCTGGACGATTGGACCATTTTCAGACTGACTGGGGAATCGATTGCGCGGCTGGCCGCGGACGAGTGCTAGTCTAACGTGAGGAAAGGACTTACACGATGCGTCTCCCGTTCTTCTGCACCTGCATTTTTGGCTTGGTCGCCACTACCAGCGCCCAGGCCCCAAGCACCTCCGACCTCAAACTTGTAGGCGATCGCTTCAAACCGCTGACCTACGCTCAGATGACTCCCGCCCAAAAGACCATGACGGACCATCTGCTGACGGGCGAGCGGAAGGGGATGAACGGCCCCTTCAACGTCCTGCTGCGCAGCCCGGAGATGGGAGATCTGGCCCAAGCCCTCGGCGCCCAGGTGCGCTTCCATTCCTCAATTCCCGGCAGACTCAACGAAATGGCGATGCTGATCACCGCGCGCTTCTGGACCGTCCAGTATGAGTGGTCTGCCCACAAGCGCAACGCGCTTCAGGCTGGCTTGAATCCGGCGGTGATCGACGCGATCGCGGTCGGGAAGCGGCCAACCGCAATGCAGGCGGACGAGGAAGCGATCTACAACTTCAGCAACGAACTGCTTAAGACTCACCAGGTGAGCGACGCGACGTTCAAGGCTGTCGTGGACAAATTCGGCGAGCGCGGCGCGGTGGACCTCATCAACGTCCTCGGGTACTACCAGCTCGTGTCGATGGCGCTGAATGTCGACCGCTACCCGTTGGGGGATGCCAAGCCCGAACTGAAGCCGCTCCCGTAACGCAGGCCCCGGCCTGCATTCGAAATTTGACACCCACCGGCCACGGTCGTATGATTGCAGACGCTAGGGAGGAACAACCAAATGAAATATTTGCTGGCAATCACGATATTGCTTACGACCGCCGTTCTGATGACCGGGGCGGGCGGGCCATCGACAGTCACCTATGTAGGCCACGACAAAGTAGCAGACGCGTTGGCCAAGGGCGGATCGCTGGTCACGGCTCCGGACCTCACGGTCTCGGGCTCCCATCGCGCCATGCCGGGCCAGGTCGAGGTGCATGACAAAGAGACCGACATTCTGTACGTGATCGAGGGCGAAGCCACGTTCGTCACGGGCGGGACCATGGTAGGCGGCAAAACGACCAAGGCCGGCCAGTGGCTGGGCACGGATATCCAGGGCGGCGATACCCACCACCTGACGAAGGGAGACGTCATCGTAATTCCCGCGGGAACGCCTCACTGGTTCAAGGAAGTTCCGAAGTTGGTCAACTATTACGTCGTGAAAGTGCTGAAACCATAGCAAAATTTGACACCCTGCGGCTCGGACTGCCATACTTTCTGTTTGTATGAGCGCACTCCCCGTCACTGACCCCGCAACATCTGTATCACCAGCAGCTTGGGAGGCGCTCCGCGGCGCGTACGACCTGCAAGTACACGTAGCGCCTGACGTCATCGCTCGACGAACCGATGACCTTGATCTGGCCAAAGATTTCCTTGCGCGAGGTCTCCGCGGGTTCGTCCTGAAGTCGCACTACGTGCCGACGGCCGAGCGCGCCAAAGTAGTGAGCCGCGCGGTCCCGGGCATCGCCGCTTACGGCGCCATCACACTAAACCACAGCGTTGGCGGGTTGAACCCGGTCGCCCTCGAGATTGCGGGCCGCTCCG
>JBGPHB010000123.1:0-8666 GCA_041484155.1 Bryobacteraceae bacterium | reverse complement strand
GCACCATCTCGACGGATTGGAAAGACTACGGCGAGGCGCCGCCGGTCGAGCATCACAGCGAGTTCATGGCACGGCACCTGGACAAGCTGCCTAAGAACGCCGGTGGCCAAAAGATCGTGTATCACGATCCCTGCTACCTGGGGCGTTATCGAGGCGTGTATGACGAGCCGCGCTCGGTGATCGCGCGCTCGGGAGACGTGCTGGATCCACCGCGGGCGCGGGAACGCAGCTTCTGTTGCGGGGCGGGCGGCGGACTGGCGTTCCTGGGTGAAGAGAAGGGCGACCGGGTCAGCCACACCCGCGCTAAGGAGCTGGTGGCGACCGGAGCGGATGTGGTGGGCGCGGCATGCCCTTTCTGCAACACCATGTTCCGCGACGCACTCACGGCGGTCTCCGCGGCGCCGCCCAAGCTGATGGACATTGCTCAGATCGTCGCGGCATCGCTCCCATAGTCCGCAAAAAACCCGCGACAGTACACTCTGATCCCAATACGCCCGGCCGGCGGAATTGAGTGCACTGTCCCGGGTTTTTGCTCCTACGGGATATCCTAGAGTCATGCGAGTGTCCCGCGCCGTGCTGGCGCTGATTTTGTGCTCTGGAGCCTTTGCCGCGAAACCGAAGCCGCCGCGGCTCACCCCTGAGCAGCGCGCCGCCCAAACGATCATGAAGTCGCTCAGCCTGCGCGAGCAGGTGGCGCAATTGATCGTAGGGGTATGCTACGGCGATGCGCCCAGCGGCAGATCGGCGCAATTTCAGAAATACCGCCACTGGGTGCTCGACCTCCACATCGGCGGGCTCATCGTCAACAACCGCGTGCGCAATGGTCTGGTGCGGAACGCCGAACCGCACGCGATGGCCGTGTTTCTGAACCAGATGCAGAGGTTGTCCAAACTCCCGTTGATCGTCGGGGCGGATTTCGAGCGCGGATCTTCGATGCGCGTCAGCGCCGGAGCTCGTTTTCCGTACAACATGGCGTTCGCCGCGGCGCGGGATGTAGAGGGCTCGCGCTTCGAAGGACAAGTGACGGCGCGCGAGGCTCGCGCGCTGGGTGTGCACTGGGTATTCGCCCCGGTCTCCGACGTCAACAACAATCCCGAGAACCCGGTCATCAACATTCGCTCTTTCGGCGAGAATCCGGACGAAGTATCGGCGCACGTGGCCGCGTTCATCGACGGCGCGCATTCCGATCCGAAGTATCGGGTGATCCTCTCCGCGAAGCATTTTCCCGGGCATGGCGACACGAACGTGGATAGCCATCTTGGCCTGGCCCGGCTGGACGCAAGCCGGGAGCGCATGGAGCTGATCGAGCTGAAGCCGTTTGAGGCCGCCCTGGCCCACGGCGTGGACTCGGTCATGACCGCGCACCTGGCGGTGCCCGCCATCGAGCCGGACGAGATCCCGGCCACCGCGTCGCCGAAAGTCCTTACCGGCTTGCTGCGCGGCGAGCTGGGCTTCAGCGGGATCATCGTAACCGACGCGATGGACATGCAAGGGTTCGCCGCACAATTCAATTCAGGCGAGGGGTCGGTGCGGGCCCTGGAGGCGGGCGCCGATGTTCTGCTGATGCCGCCGAATCCGGAGCTGGCCATTCGTGCCGTGCTCGCGGCCGTAAAGAGCGGGCGGCTCACACGGCAGCGCGTCGAGGAAAGTGTGATGCGCGTCCTGGCCGCCAAAGTGCGCGTCGGAATCACTAAGAAGAGGATGGTGGACGTCGACCAGATTAGCGACGTGCTGGATTCGCCGGACGAGGAGGAGCGCGTCCAGCAAATCTCCGATCACGCGGTTACGTTGGTACGTAACGAGCGCGGCCTGGTGCCGCTCGCCTCGGCCGGTCAAGCCTGCCTCGTCATTACGACGGGCAGCCGGCTTTCTCAATTCGGGCTGCTAATGGTGTCCGAATTCCGCGAACGAGCCCCGAACGCACGCATGACCATCGTGGACCAGTCGATGCGCGAAGCAGCGCTTTCCGCTCACGTGGGCGACACCAGCCATTGCTCGTCCGTCGTGGTCGTGGTGTTCGGTACTGGAGGACCGATGTCCGGCGATCTACCGCCCTTCCTCGAAAAGCTGACCGCGGGTCCGGCGCCGGTGGTGCTGGTCGCCATGGGAAGTCCGTATGCGCTGTCCCGCTTTCCCAAGGCTTCTGCTTCGGTCGCTACTTTCAGTACAACTCTACCGTCGGAGATCTCGGCAGTGAGGGCGCTGTTCGGCGAGATCCCCATTACCGGACGTTCACCCGTGACCATCCCGGGCATTGCTAAATACGGGGATGGGATTCAATTGCTTCTTCATACAACTCCGTGAGGGAGTGGGCAAAATCCCATTAGAATGAAACCATGATAGAGATCACCTGGCTCGGGCACGGAACCTATCAGATGCGCCTCACGACCGGCGAGGTAATTCTGGTGGACCCCTGGATTGACGGTAACCCCGCCTATCCGAGCGGCTTTGTGATCAACCGCGTGGACGTCATTTTGATTTCGCACGGCCACTTCGATCACATCCACGACGCGCTGCCGCTGGCGAAGAAGTTTTCTCCTCAGATCGTGGCGATCTACGAAACCGCCCGGTGGCTCGAATCCAAAGGAGCTAAGAATACGCTGGGCATGAACAAGGGCGGCACGGTCACCGTGGGGCCCATCGCGGCCACCATGACGCATGCTATCCATAGCTGCGGCATCCTCGACGGCGACAAGATCATCTACGGCGGAGAGGCAGCGGGTTATGTGGTCCGGCTGCCCGACCGCCGCGCTATCTATTGCGCCGGCGACACCAACGTGTTCACCGACATGCAGCTCATCGAGCGGCTCTACCATCCCGAGCTGGCGCTTCTGCCGATCGGCGACCTATACACGATGGGCCCCCGCGAAGCCGCGCTGGCTGGCCGCATGCTGAATGTACGCAAAGTGATTCCGCTGCACTTCGGTACCTTTCCGCCTCTTACCGGACGGCCCGAGCAGTTGGCCGAGCTGATCCGCGACATTCCCGATACAGAAGTCTGGACGCTGCAGCCGGGCGTACCTGTCAAGTGGTAGCCAGGACGCTGGGGCTGGTCGCGATCGTCCTGCTGCTGCGCCTTCCGTTCCTTCATCAGGCGATCCAGGGGGACGATCCCTACTACTTGTATGGCGCCGAACACGCGCAAATCGATCCGCTGCATCCCACCCACGCTCGCTACATCTTTCAGGGCGATCTCGTGGATATGCGCGGCCATCCGCATCCGCCGCTGAACGCATGGATTTTGGCGGCGCTGCTCGCCGCGCTAGGCGATGTGCGTGAAGTCCCGTTTCACCTGGCTTATACGTTGTTCTCGTTGCTGGCGATGCTTGCGATGTGGTCGCTCGCGCGGCGCTTTTGCGAAAGATCGTTTCTGGCGACGCTGCTGTTCCTAGCCGTGCCGGCGTTCGTGGTGAACGGAAGCTCATTCGAAGCCGACCTGCCGTTTCTGGCGTTCTGGATGGCGGCGATCGCGCTATTTGTGAAAGCCGTCGACGAAGATTCGCGAGCGGTGCTGTGGGCTTCTGCAGGGGCAGTGGTACTGGCCGCGCTCGCGGCGTATCAGGCGATCTTTCTCGCGCCGGTGCTCGCGGCTTACCTCTTGTATCGAGGCAAAACCTGGCGCCTGGCGTGGTGTGTCGTGCTGGCCGCACCCTCGGCACTCTGCATCTGGCAACTTTATGAACGGGCCACGAGTGGCGAGCTTCCCGCTACCGTGCTCGCCGGATACATGGGGACCTATGGCTTGCAGGCGCTCGCGAACAAAGCGCGCAACGCGGCTGCCTTGGTGGCGCATCTCGGCTGGATCGTCTCACCCCTCGTGGTGCTTCGCGGCGGAAAATGGCAATGGATTGCGTCGGCCATCGCGGCGGCGGCGGCGGCGTTTTACGATCCGAATCCGCTGTTCTGGGCGTCGGTCGGTTGTGGAGTGCTGGTGCTGGCGTCTTGCATCGGGCGCGATTTCATGGGAACGTGGGTGCTGCTGTTTTTCGCCGGCGCCGTGATCGTTTTCTTTGCCGGATCGGCGCGGTATCTGCTGCCGGTCGCTGCGCCCGTCGCGATTCTAGCCGCGCGTGCTTGCGGCGTGCGCAGGCTGGCGCTGGGATTCGCGCTCCAGATGGCTCTCTCCCTCGGGCTCGCAATCGTCAACTATCAACATTGGGACGCGTATCGCCAATTCGCCAGGAGTGTAACGGGGCAGCGCGTGTGGATCAACGCTGAGTGGGGCTTGCGCTATTACCTCGAATCCGAAGGCGCGCTGCCCTTGGCGAAGGAACACAGGCTCCTGCCGAATGAAATCGTGGTGTCGAGCGCCCTGGCGCTTCCCTTACCGATGAACTCCACTCTGGCGCCAGTCGCGCAACTGGAAATTCGCCCGGCGATTCCGCTGCGGATCATTTCTCTCGACGGCCGCTCGGCGTACTCGGCCGCGTCAGCGCGCGGATTGCTTCCTTTTGAGGTCTCGGGCGGGCCGATCGATCGCGTGCACGCCGACGTCGTCGTCGAACACAAGCCCGAGCTTACCTACATCGACCCGCGCGATAAGGATGCCCGTCCGCAGATCGTCGGCGGCCTGTTTCCGGACGGTTGGATGACGGACCAGGCCACGGTTCTGCTGAAGCGGCCGATCCAACCGGCACCGCTGCGGGTCGCGATTTACATTCCTCCGCAGAGCCCGGCGAGGCACGTCCGGATCCTTGCCGACGGTCAGTTGGTGGCTGAAGACACGTTCCCCGCCCCGGGCGCCTACGCGCTCGCGGCGCCGTTCTCCGCTGTTGCGTCGAGCGTCACTGTCACAGTTACGGTCGACAAGACTTTCTCAGTTCCAGGGGACCAGCGAAAGTTGGGAATCATCATTACCGGAGTCGGGTTTAGGTGATTCAGCCCGCTCCCTGACGGTCGCGGTTCGGTAAGGTGGCTGATGGCGCAAACCACCGGCACCGAACCGCGACCGTAAGGGAGCGGGCAGTTGTTCGTCAAAAGTCCGTCTTCTCCATCAGGGAATTCAGTTCCGATTCCAGCGCGCCCTTCTTCCTGCGCAACAGGCTCTGGCTGTCCCGCAGACCCGCTAGCTTGGTTTCCACCCCGGCAAGCTGGCGCGCATATTGCTGCACCGCCTCCTGCTGGCCACTGACGCTGTTGAGGCTTTGGATATTGCTGCGAATCCGGCCCTGGTCCTGGACCAGATCGTTCAGGTCGCTCTCGGTGCGTTTCAGCGCTCCATCGTTATCGGCGATCTCGCGCTTCTTTTGCGCGATCTGTTCGAGTTGCCGCCGGCCGGCTTCGCTCAGGGCCTTGTTCTGGATAAAAGTGGCCAGCAGGTCCGGCGTCATGCTGGAGATCGACACAGTCTGGTCAACCACGCGTTCTTCGTGCACCCCGAACGCCTCACTCGCCGATGGCCCCAGCTTTACTTCGAATCGATAGGCGTTCGCCGTCGTTTCGGAGGGTTTTTGATTCAACAGCTTGAAGCCCGCGCGCTGCGTGTGCTCGATGATGACGGTCTTGGCTTTCGCATCCACGTTTTTCATGGTGTAAGTCTTGACTTCCTCGACGGCGGCGCGAGTCGTGAGGACGCCCCGGCGAAGATGAATCTCACGCACCACCTCGCGTGCGGAATCCCACGCCGTGGTCACGCGCGTCCCCAGGTCGACGCCGTAGCTGATGAGGCGCTTGTCGCCCGCCTTCAGAGTCTCGACGAGCGCTTCACCGGCGTAGGTGTTGGCGTCGTAGACGGTGATCGGCCCGCCATCCAGCGTCTTTCCAGTGGAGTTGGTGATCTCGGCGGCGTCCATCGGGTGCAGACCGAAGTTCTCGGAATAGATCAGCAGCTTGCGCGTGTTCACTTTCTGCTGGACGAACGGCAGCATGGCTGACTCGCCTTTCTTGACGGTGACCGGCCCAGCGAAGCTGTATTCGAAAAGCTCGCCCGCGTCGCGGCCCTCGGCGGTCGACGCGATGGATGACGGGAGGGTTTCTCGTCCCCCAAGCCTGTCCTGGGCGACGTTCTGTTCGGCTTTTCTCATCGCCAGCGCGGCAGGCGGGGCCGGCTCGGCCCGGAGCGCACCCACTGCGCCCCCAAACAACCGGGGAGCCTCGGCGCGATTCTCTGCCAGCTCCGCTTCCGGCCTTTGTACGTAGCGAGGCTCATACAGGCGCGTGATAAACGAGATCGGCTTGCCCGAAACCACCGACAAACGAACGTTGTCCCAGTCGTCGCCGGTGGTGTTGTCGATAATCGCCCAGCCTTCGAGAGTCGGCTCGTCCTGCGCCCCAAAGATCAACCGGTAGCTCGACTTCCATACGGCGGCGGGGGTCATATAACTTGCGATCAACTGTCGAACGGCCGAGCCCGCCGACTCGATCGTCACACCGCGTCGATCCTTCGACCGCGACTGGCTCAGAACCCCCAGGTAGTCCTTGAGCAGCGCTTGCAGCTTGGGGTCGGACAACTTGACGGAGCTGGCGACCGCCAGGTCGAAAGCCCGCATCTCGCCCGCGTCGTTGAGCAGCATCACCGTTTCCTTTTCGGCTCGGTCCGTCGCCCGAATCATACGCGCGCTCACGATGGTCCCGGAAATGGTGTCTGTCCCCATTTTCAATTCCAGCCGGGAGCCCTTCATCTGGTCGAGAAACACTGCCAGGGACGATTCGTTGCCCACGGCGAACGGAAAGTCTTCCAGGCGCTTCTGGAGTGGTTCGCTGGCGTCATAGCGGACGCTCCCGATTTTGCCGCCATTGCGGTCGGTGATGGTGAGCGACTTGAGCACGTCGTTCATGTCGGCGGCTTTGAAATCGATCCGGGCGGTTTCGCCGGCCTTCAATTCGCCGGCTCGCTCAAAGTAGCCGACGCCGTGCTTATATAGGATCACCTCACGAATGGGAAGGTCGGCGGCAAAGGCCGTCGCCGTCAGGGAAACCGCGAGCCAAAAGGTGCATCTAAGCATCCATAGTACCTCATAAAGGAAATGCCGCAAGCCGCCGATTCCTTTCCTAGCGGCGTAGACCGTGCGCTTGACACCAGCAAACGGGAAGCGTCAGACTCGGTAATGTTACTTGTTTGTATTCTATCGGATCGGAGCTATCAGCTTGTACAGTAGATGGGTCACGCTTGCCTGTGTAATCGCTTCAACCGCCGCCGCGCAACAGGTGGGAGGCTATCTCGGTCCCGGCGTGTTGAGCCGCGGCGCCGGCGATATCGGCAACCGTAGCGGGCAACAGCTGGACCTCCGGTTTTTCGCCGACGTGACCGGCGTCTACGACAACGGAATTCAACCGTTCTCCATCGACCCGAAAGGCAATCTGTCCGACATCAAGGGATTATACGGCGTGGAGGGCGCGATTGGCGCTTACGGCACCCACCACTGGCGGCGTGGCACCTTGGGTCTCGACTATAGCGGCGATTTTTACCATTACCCCACCGAGTCGTCTTTGGACGGGAGCACCCACAATCTGACTCTGGGTTATACCTATCAGAAGTCCCGGCGCCTGGCATTCGATCTGCGCGAGGTGGCCGGCACCAGTTCGCGCGGGTTCGGGGGTCCCGGCTTCTACGGCAACAACGCGGCGACGTACGACGTAGTCAACCAGCCGACAACGCTCCTGTTCGACAATCGCATCTATTACGTCCAATCGACCATGGATGTGAACTTGATAACATCGGCGCGCACTAGCTACACTTTTGGAGGCGACGGGTACACGGTACGGCGCCAGGCGAACGGGCTCGCGGGCGTCAATGGTTACGACCTGCACGGCAGCATGCAGCACCGCCTTTCGAAGACGCGTACGATCGGTGTTACTTACGAGCACTCGCACTTCGACTTTCCGCCGGCCTTCGGCCAGGCCGACATCAACACCGTGGAGGGCCTTTACAGTACCTCGCTAGGACGCCGTTGGACTTTTTCAGTTCATGCCGGAGCCTTTCAGGCGGAAGTGCAAGGCGTGCAACAAGTCGCCCTGAACCCCGTGATCGCTAAGCTGCTCGGCCAAGGGACGGCCACTCAAGCGTTCTACCGTGCGACGGTCTACCCCAGCGGCACTGCGAGCCTGACCGGGAATTTCAAGACGTCCAGTATCGGGCTCAGTTACGCGCGCACGGTAAGTCCCGGCAACGGTGTCTATCTCACGTCCCGGCAGGAATCGGGGACGCTTTCTTACAGCTACACCGGAATCCGTAAATGGAACTTCAGCATCAACGGCGCTTATAACAAGCTCGCGTCAGTCGGCCAGGGCATCCAGCCGTACACTCAACTTACTGGTGGGGCCGGCGTTACGTACGGATTCACGCGGGCTTTCCATATTGTCGGGCGCTACGATGCGCGCCGCCAGGAAATCGACCTGGCCGGGTACCGCCGCACCAGCTACCGTGCGACGCTCGGTCTGGCGTTCAGCCCCGGCGACAAACCGTTGTCCCTCTGGTAACGACATGCGCGCCGCCCGCCTGCTGCTGGTGGATGACGAATCGGCTCTCCTGGAGCTGCTGAAAAAGTACCTGGAGCGCCTGGGCTACGAAGTCGACGCCTGCTCGGCTCCCGAGGACGCGCTCGCGCTGTTCGACGCCGATCCTCAGCGTTACGCCCTGGTGCTCACGGACTTGACTCTGCCCAGGATCACGGGAGAAGAGATGCTCGACCAGATGCGCGCCCGCAATCCGCGGTTGCGCGCGGTTG
>JBGPHB010000122.1:0-8669 GCA_041484155.1 Bryobacteraceae bacterium | reverse complement strand
GCTGATGCCCGTGGCCATGATCGTGGGCTTCACCTTGATGCGCCGGGTAGAACCGGTAACCGGATTGGAGGACTGAGTGCGGAAGATTCTCGTCCTAACGATCTTTCTTGCCGTCGCGTCCGCCGCGGACTTCCCCGAAGCCGAGATCGCGAGCTCGCAGATCCGCGCTCACGTCTACCTTCCCGACGCTTCCTCCGGCTATTACCGCGCAACCCGTTTCGATTGGTCCGGCGCCGTCTCGAACCTCAAGTGGAACGGGCACGAATACTTCGGCAAGTGGTTCGACCGCTACGATCCCAAAATCCACGACGCCATCACCGGGCCCGTCGAGGAATTCCTCACCAGCGGCGCAGGACTCGGCTATGCCGAAGCCAAGCCCGGCGCCACGTTCGTCAAGATCGGCGTCGGCTCCCTCCGCAAGCCCGACGAGCCTGCTTTCCGCCAGTTCTCGACCTACGAAATCGTCGACGCCGGCAAGTGGACTGTCCGCAAGGGTCCGGACTGGATCGAGTTCCAGCACGAACTTACGGACCCCTCCGGCTACGCCTACGTCTACCGCAAGCATCTGTCGCTGACCAAGGACAAGCCCGAGATGGCGCTGGAACATAGTCTGCGCAACACCGGCCGCAAGGCGATTGAATCGAGCGTGTACGAGCACAACTTCTTCATGCTCGACGGCGCGCCTTCGAGTAGCGATTTCACGGTCACTCTTCCGTTCGAACCCCGTCCCACGCGCGGCTTCAACGGCTTCGCCGAGGTGCGTGGCAAGCAGATCGCATATCTCAAGGAACTTGGGCGCGGCGAAACCATTCTCACCGAGCTGGAAGGATTTGGTCCCAGCTCCCGCGACTACGACATTCGCGTCGAGAATCGCAAGACGGGCGCCGGCGTGCGCCAGACTTCGAACCGGCCTATTTCGCGCTTCAATTTCTGGTCCATTCGGACCACGGTTTGTCCCGAAGCGTACATCGATATGAAAATCCAGCCTGGAGAGGAGTTCACGTGGCGCATCGCCTACGAATTCTATACGGTTGCGCGGCACTGATGCTCGCGGCGGCAGCGCAAGCGGCGGACTGGACCGTTTTCGTTGGCGCCTACACCGGCCCGGAAAGCAAAGGCATTTACTCTTTCCACTTCGATGCTGTGACCGGCAAGCTCACCACTCCGAGCCTCGCGATCGAGTCCTCCAACCCCTCCTTCCTCGCGGTCCATCCCAACCGGCAGTATCTCTACGCAGCAAATGAAAATCAGAACGGCTCCATCGCCGCCTTTCGAATCGAGTCCGGGCGGCTCAGCCCGAAGAACACTGTGCCCTCGCGAGGCGCGGGCCCCTGCCACATCTCGCTGGACCGTACGGGCCGATGGCTCTTCGCCGCCAACTATGGGAGCGGCAGCGTGGCCGTGTTCCCTATTCGCGAGGACGGTTCGTTAGGAGAAGCGTCCGCCTTCGTCCAACACACCGGATCGAGCGTCAACCCCCAGCGTCAGGAGGGACCGCACGCCCATCTGGCCGTTCCTTCGCCCGACAATCGTTTCCTGCTGGTCGCCGATCTGGGCGTGGATCGGGTGTTCGTCTACAATTTCGACGCTGCCAAAGGCGCCCTCACGCCGGGCGACTCGGTGAAGCTCTCGCCAGGCTCAGGTCCCCGCCACTTGACGTACTCCCAGGACGGCCGCTTTGTTTACGTGCTGAACGAATTGACCGCGGCGATTGACGCCTTCCGGTGGAATACTCGCCGCGGGAGTCTGGAGCCTCTTGGCTCGGCGCCGATGCTGCCCGCTGACTACACGGGAGCGAAAAGCGGAGCCGAGATCGCCGCTCATCCCAACGGCAAATTTCTCTACGCATCGAACCGCGGCCACGACAGCATTGCCGTGTTCCGGATCCGGGGCAACGGGACACTCCTGGCCGCCGGTTACGTCCCGACCGGAGGAAAGACTCCGCGCAATTTTGCCATTGACCCGTCCGGGAACTTTCTGCTCGCTGCAAATCAGGAATCGGGATCGATCGTCGTGTTCCGAATCGATCGCAGGACTGGGAGTCTTACACCCACGGGCGAACGCGTGGCGGTTCCTTCACCCGTCTCCATCGCGTTCGTAGGGCTGTGATACGGTATGGGCATGCTTTCCCGTAGAACTTTCACAGCCGCGTCCGCCGCCGCACTTCTCCGCGGCGCAACGCGCCCTGTTCCCGTCGGACTGGAGCTGTACTCCGTCCGCGACGAGCTCTCGAAAGACCTCATCGGCACCGTCCGCGCCGTCGCCAAGATGGGCTACCAGGTCGTCGAATTCTACGCCCCGTATTATCAGTGGACCCCTGCTTACGCGAAAGACGTCCGCAAGCTTCTGGACGACCTCGGCATCGAGTGCCGCTCCACGCACAACAACATGGAGTCCTTCCAGGGACTCGACAAAGCGATCGAGTTGAACCAGACGATCGGCTCCAAGTCGATCATCATGGCCAGCCCCGGCCGCGTGACGGGCCTCGACGGTTGGAAAAAAGTCGCCGATCAGCTCTCGGGCGTGCAGGAAAAACTCAAGCCCCTTGGCATGCGTACGGGCTATCACAATCACCAGATCGAATTCCGCGAAGTCGCAGGCAAGCTACCCATGGAGATTCTGGCCGCCGGGACTCCCGACGGCGTGGTCCTGCAATTCGACGTCGGCACGTGTGTGGAGGCCGGCCACGACCCCGTTGCCTGGATTCGAGCCAATCCGGGCCGCATCCGCAGCATTCACTGCAAGGACTGGGGAGCCGGTGGACAGGACCGCGGCTACCGCGTCCTGTTAGGTGAAGGCGACTCGCCTTGGACCAAGATCTTCGAAGCCGCCGAAGGCGTCGGAGGCGTCGAATATTACCTGATCGAGCAGGAAGGCAGCCGTTTCCCGTCTATCGAAACCGCGCAGCGTTGCATCGAGACCTGGAAGAAAATGCGAGCGTGAAGCTGATACTGAAAGCGGGCATAGCCGCAACCGAAGACTTGTACCAGCGGAACCCCGCCCTGACGGGCGGGGCTTGCAAAACGCACGAGAAGCCCTGCCCGTCAGGGCGGGGTTTGCAAAACGCACGAAGAGCCCTGCCCGTCAGGGCGGGGTTCCTGTTCAGAAATGTAGAAACTCCAGGCACACAAAGGCTGCAGGAAAGCGCGCTCCAGAGCAGTTTACGAACTCACTCCAAAATCCCAAACGCCAGGATGTTCGATCCCGCCGCTACCGCCACATATTGCTTCCCGTCGAACATGTACGTCATCGGCGAAGCCTTCCAGAGCTGATTCGTCTCGAAACTCCACAAAGCCTTGCCCGTAGTCGCGTCCGCCGCCATCAGCGCCCCATTCTCCTCGCCGAAAATCACCAGCCCGGTGACGGTGGCCAGCGTTCCTCCCCACGACTGTGCCGGACCGGGCTGCACCAGCTCCCACTTCACTTCACCGGTCTGAACATCGATCGCTTTCAGTACCCGCTGCGGCTGCATATCGGGCGCGGTGCGCTGCGAACCGCCCAGATACGTTTTCCCCGCCTCCCAATCGCCCGTCTCGCGCTTCGTGTAGACACTGCATTTCTCAAACGTCTGCGCATAGAACAAGCCCGTGGCCGGATTGAAGGAAGGAGAGAACCAGTTGCTCGCCCCGTCCTGCGCAGGACACACGCGCGTGCCCGCCTCGCTCGGTTCCTGCTGGGGATTCAAAATCGGGCGCCCATCCGGCCGGATCCCGCTCGCCCAGGTGAGATTCCGCACAAACGGCTTGGCCAGCAGCATCTTGCCGTTGGTCCGGTCGAGCACATAAAAGAACCCGTTGCGGTTCGCCTGCACCAGCAGCTTCCGCGGCTCTCCCTGCCACACCGTGTCGATCACCATCGGCGTCTCGGTCGCATCCCAGTCCCACAGATCGTGCGGAGTGGTTTGGAAATACCATTTGAGCTTTCCGGTTTTCAGGTCCAGCGCGAGGATGCAATCTGAGTAGAGATTGTCGCCGATGCGGGCATCGCCGTTATACTCGGCGCCCGGGTTGCCTGTCGGCCAGAACACCGTTTCGGTCTGAGCATCGTAGGTTCCCGTGAACCAGGTCGGAGCGCCTCCATGATCGATGTCCTTGCCCTGCCATGTTTCCGAACCGGGCTCGCCTCGCCGCGGCACGGTGCGGAATCGCCATACTTCCTTTCCCGAAGCTTGGTCGAAGGCGACCACGCTGCCGGGCGCGCCATGCTCGCCGCCCGCCATTCCTGAGATCACCAGATTCCCTGCCGTCAGCGGGGCCGAGGTTGAAAAATAGTTCTGCCGGTAGTCGGCCATCTCGGAATCCCACAGCAGCGCGCCCGTGAAGCGGTGCAGCGCCAACAGGTGCGCGTGATCGGTGATCATGAACACGCGATCTCCCGCCACCGCAGCGCCGCGATTGTTGCCCTGGGCTCCATCGCTCACCACTCCGGGCGTGCGCGCCCGCTGGTAGTGCCAGATCTGCCGGCCCGTCCCCGCATCCAGTGCGTAACACTCGTTCGGCCCGGCCACGTACATGATTCCGTCTACTACCACGGGCGTCACCTGAAGCCGTCCGGTGTTGGGCAGGGAGAACACCCACTTGGGTCCCAGCCTCGCCACATTCTCTTTCGCGATCTGGGAAAGCTGCGTGAAGCGGTTCCCGCCCGGATCGCCATTGTAGCCGGGCCATCCGGTTTCAGAGGTCACCTCCCGGTATTGTCCGCCCGAGCGACGCAGCAGATGCACGCGCTGGTCGCTGGTCCGGAGCTGCAAATCGCTAAAGCCGCGATTCAGAACTTCGCCGTCGAGCGTGGCTCCGGTCGTAAGCACGACGTTAAGCCGCAAAACCGGCTGTGGTGCGCGAGGCTGCAACGTTCGCAGGAATCGCGTGAGCTGCGCCATCTCGGCGTCGCTCACCTGGTTGGCTGGCATGCCCTGCGCCGGGAGCCCTTGACGCACGACGGCCACGAGCTGCTGATCGTTCCGCGCGGCAAGCCTTCCGGCAATCGCGGGGCCCAGCTCGCCGCCGGTCCCGTCGGCGCCGTGACATCGAGCGCATCGGCTCTCGAACATCAGGCGTCCTGGGTCCGCATCCTGGGCCGCGAGATAGAAACCGGTTGAGAAAATAAGCAAAGCAATTCGCATGTCGATATACAATGTATCCAAACGGGGGGGCTTGTGTTTTCTAAACACGACGTCGGATTGATGTTCAACCCGCTCCCTCACGGTCGCGGTTCGGTAAGGGGCTGATTACCCCAAAGCGCCGACACCGAACCGCGACCGTGAGGGAGCGGGCCGAACGTTTTTTTCACGGCTTCTTAGTACGCAGTTACTTCCGGCGTCATGTATAGCAGGCTACTTACCAAACATGCGACGCCACAACTTCCGGATAGGCCGGCGAATTCCGAATGACCTTCGCGTGAAGAATCACCTGCAGGTTCTTCCACTCCCATCCGGCTGGGAGCCCTTTCAGAACCGGATCGAGCTGCGCGGGCTCCGCGAGAAATCTCCCCGCTGCCTCCGTGCCGAATTGCTTCAGCCCCGCGGCCAGCATCACGGTTTTTCCGGTCAACGAGTTGCGAATGCGGCACACCAGAATGTAGTCCTCCAGTGCCGATCCATCGGGCTTCATGGGAATGGACCACTCGCGATGTTCGGGGCCCATGGTGTCCCGAATCACCGTCTTGAAATCGCCCGTTCTTAAGAACTGGAATCGCCACCCCTGCTGGAACTCCATCGTCCAGCGGTTGGTCACCGCGCCGATCAGGAGCGCGGGAGCATTGCGGAAATCGGCGAATTCCACCGCGCTCGCCATCCGTACGCGTACTTCCCTGTTGCGGTGCGCCAGCATCGCGGTGACTTCGTTGGCCGCCACCAGGTCCCCAAAGCCGACATACTGGTTGAACACCGGGATCAGGTCCGATCCGTCCATCGGGCCGGTCAGCGGAACCGGGCGCTGAAGCGGATTCTCCTGGGAAGGAAGACTCTCCGCACTCCGCTTCTGAAGCCTCGCCGACGGGTGGTACACGATCGGGTGCGCCACCGCCACCAGCAGCGGTTCCTGCGAATCGAACACGGGCGCCCAGAATTTGTGGAATTCCCGGCTGGCCCGCTCCGCCGCGGGACCGCTGGTCACATACACGTAAGCCAGCGCTCCAGCGGTGCAGAGGAACACCAGCATAGCAAGCACGAGCAAGCTCCCCGTCCAGGAGAAGAGGCGGTACTTGCCGGCCGCCGGCGCCGCCACGGGCGCCTGGGGCTCGCTGTGGGGGGCGCGATAGCGGAACTCCGGCGCATAACAACCAGACGGCAGATCGATCCGGATCTCAGCGTCCGCTCCCTCCGCGCTCACGTAATACTGTGCCAGCCTCTTACGCACCTCGCGCGCGCTCACCCGCACGATGGTGTCGTCGCCCATCTCCGAATTCGCGTGGCGCCCGAAAACCTCTATGGCGATCGTCCGCTCTTTCAGATCGTCCGCTGCATGGGACAGCGACCTCTCGCACACGTACTCCAGAAATTGTTGGCAGCGCTTGCTCGAATGGAACGCCGGACTCGCCAGGAGCCGTCCGAGCTGAGCGCGAACTTCTCCCTCTGTCGCCTGTACTTGGTCCGCGAGTTTCGACATGGGGACGTGCCCCCTTGGGGCTCTGATCTCACATTATTCTGCTCTCGTCCGGTGTGAAACGCAAGGGCTATCTCCTTAATTCTTAAGGGAAACTCACCGTGTAACCCTGTGTAACCCGTTGATTAATAAGCATGGCGGGTGTATGCTCCGTGAGTTCCAGTCCAAAGGAATTCAGGGGAGACACACAATTCAGGGGAGACACACTATGATCTGGTCCACGATGATCGCACCATCCTGTAGGAGCGCACTTCGGCACTCCAAGTTCTTAGGGGCCATGTTGGTGGTTTGCGGGCTTGCTTTCGCCCAGGCTCCGACGGGAACCCTTCAGGGAAGAGTTGACGACCCCAGCGGCGCATCCGTTGTGGACGCCAAGATCACCATTGAAAACCAGAACACCGGAATCAAGGAGACGCTGAGTTCCAACAGTGAGGGCCGCTTCGTCGAGCCCAGCCTTCCGTCCGGAGTGTATCGCATCACCGTGGAAAAGGCCGGCTTCTCCAAGTCGGTCACCAGCGACCTGAAGCTGGACGCCGCGCAAACACTGGCGCTCGACATCGGCCTCCGCCTGGGCGATGTGGCGACGGCAGTCGAGGTGGTGGCAAGCGCGGCTCAGCTCAAGACCGAGACATCTACGGCCTCTACCACGATCACTCAAAAGCAAATTCTGGACCTGCCGACGAACCGCAACCCGTTCCAGATGGCGGCGCTGACGTCGGGTGTGTTCGGAGGCTCGAACGCAGCCACGCCCTGGATCAGCGGAGGCCGGAACGGCACCAGCGACATCCTCATCGACGGGAACACGGCAGTGGTTCCCGAGAACAACGTGACCATTAACGACGGTGGCTACGTGCCCATTCAGGACAGCATCGCGGAAGTCTCGGTCATCAAGAACTCTCTTGCGGCGGAGTATGGCAGAACCGGCGGCGGTGTGATCACCGCTGTGACCCGGGGCGGAACCAACGATCTGCACTTCGGCCTGTACGAGTTCTTCAAGAACCCCGCGCTGAACGCCAACACCTGGACCAACAATCGCAATGGCGTCAAACGGCCCAACTGCTGCTCGACCAATCAGTTTGGGTTCAACGCCGGCGGGCCTGTCATCATTCCGGGCATCTATAACGGCAAGAATAAGACGTTCATCTTCTGGAGCCAGCAGTTCACGAAAAATCCGTCGTTCACGGCCACTCCAGCTACCGCCACCGTGCCCATTCAAGCCTGGCGCGACGGTGACTTTTCCCAGCTCAAGAATGGCGCTGGTCAACCGATCGTCATCTACGACCCTACCACCGTCAATTCGAGCGACATTCGCACGCCCTTTCCCGGGAACATCATTCCCAAGGACCGCATGGACCCGGTCGCTCTGAATCTGCTCAAGTACTGGCCAAATCCCAACAACGTTCCGACCAACCAATTCACCTTCGCGGGCAACTATTTTGCCCAGGGCAAGGCGAAGAACACGGACAATAAGTTCGATTCCCGCCTCGATCATCTGTTCAGCGAGAAGCTGCGCATGTACGCGCGCGGTTCCTACGATAACAACCCCGCCACTCCCTTCAACGGGTTCGGCAACATTGGAACCAGCGTGGGTGACGGTCCGGCCACCAACACGTTCCCGAATATAACGGCCAACTTCGTCTACACGCTGAATCCCACCACCATCGTCAACGTGGATCTGGGCTTCGGACAGAAAGACGTCACCCGGAAACCATTCTCGACAGGTACTCTGCCCAGCTCCTTAGGCTTCCCGAAGTCGCTCGACGCAGTCGCCGCGGCGAACAACCTCGAATTTCCGACCATCAGCGGCACCGGCGCGAGCAACCTGGGTCAGGCGGGCTTCACGACGCTCGACATCAAGTCGTACGCCTACACGTTGCATTCGGACGTGACCAAGGTGCTCTCGAAGCACACCCTCAAGGCGGGTTTTGAATACCGGAAGCTGATGCTGAATTTCACGCAGTACGGGACTCCGAGCGGAAGCTATGCTTTCGGTAACTCCCCCACCGTGCGCCAAGTGAACGTCACCACTCCGACAACGGAAGGGTTCGGATTCGCGAGCTTCCTGCT
>JBGPHB010000121.1:0-8699 GCA_041484155.1 Bryobacteraceae bacterium | reverse complement strand
ACGACGACCTGTCCCTTCCCGTCGGCGGCCACCCATGTCGTCAAGCCCCCCCACGGCAGGTTGTCGGGCAGCTGGGCCCATTTGTTCATATTGATGTCGTATCTGTCGAACAAACTCGATTGAGCGAAGGCCCCGGAAGCCAATGCGCCCGCGAGCACCATCACGCGCGTGAAAGTTTTCACTTTGATCAAATCTCCGCTGGGAAGTATATCATCCCTCTTGGGCGCCATTTCTTGCCCGGCCGGGCGAGTTCGTAAAGCGTATTCCCGCTCAGTTGGTGGCTGCCCTTATGCTTCGTTCGCGGTTGTGAACACGGAGCTGTTCGCATTCGATTTGTTTATGGATTAGACTGGCTTGGAGGTCAGTGCGATGAGACTAACCATGCAAGTGAAATTGGGCGTCGTGGCTGCCGGTCTCGGCCTATGGTTCGGGGCATTGCCAGCGTCAGCACACCATTCCTTCGCGGCGGAATACGATGCGAAAAAGCCGGTGAACGTCACCGGAATCGTCAGGAAAGTGGAATGGACTAATCCTCATTCCCGCATGTATCTAGATGTGAAGGACGCCAACGGTACGGTCACCGTTTGGAATTTTGAATTCGGCAGCCCCAACCATCTGTTCCGCGCAGGTTGGACGCGGAATACCGTCAAGGAAGGCGATCAGATCACGATCGAAGGCTGGGCGGCCAAAGACGGCTCCCACTTAGCCCAAACCCGGACAGTAGTCTTGGCCGACGGACGGAAGGTTCCCGGTTTTGCGAGCGGGGGGGACAGCGGCGGCGCGCCGACTCAATAGGTATAGAATGAGAACCTGTTTCGCTCCCTTAATCATCATTACATCGGCGCTGGGCGTCTCAGTATCGGCGCAGAAACCAGTTGCGGTGCCGCGCCTGGCCGATGGAAAACCCGATTTCAATGGCGTGTTGAACGGTAGCCTCAGTTCCCAGGACATCAGTCTCAACCTGATGGCGGGGGAGCAAATCGTCCTCACGCCCGCCGCCGATAAACTGATGAAGGGGCGGCGTCCCAAAGACGATCCCGAAGCCAATTGCCTGCCTGCCGGAGTGCCGCGTATGGCCCCTTATCCGTGGCGGATTGTGCAGCAGGCCACCCACGTCTTCATCCTCTTTGAGGCCAACATCCACAGCTACCGCCAGATCTTCATCGACGGCCGCCAACACACGCCGGAAGCCAACAGGTGGCCGAGCTGGTACGGCGATTCCGTCGGCACGTGGGACGGCGACACACTGGTAGTCGACACCGTCGGATTTAACGACCGGTTTTGGTTCGACGCTAAAGGCCATCCGCATACCGACCAACTGCACACCATCGAACGTTACACGCGGAAGGACCTGGGGACTCTGGTGGTGGAAACCACGATTATCGATCCTGGCTCCTACAGCAAGCCATTCAAGGTCGGTTATACGGCCCGTTACGCCTTGAAGGACGATCTGATGGAATACATTTGCGCAGAGAACAACCAGGACGTGACCCACATCACAAATTGAGCCAGTCGTTCGCCAGGAATCTGCCGCCGCGAGTTGCTCGGCGGAATCCTCGTCTAGAGGGTTGGCAAGTCGCCCGTTAAGGGACACTAACGGACGCAATGTCGAGCGCCATCATGTGCCATCGATCCATTTTGCGCTGCCGGCTTTGAGGGCTTCGGCGAACTGAACGCCCTTTAGCGTGATGGTGTGCCGGGCGCTGTCGGTGCGGACCAGGTACCCACTTTCCTTGAGGTACCACAGGCTAAACTCGAGATCACCCTTGGGTGTGTTTAGCAGCACTTCGAGTTCGCGCAGGCTGAGGCTCGGCTGCTCTGGATGCGAGAATCTCCGGCTATACAGCAGCCTGAGAATTTCCTCGCGGCGCCTCATTTCGTCCATCACCGGTAGAGCGGTTGGCGGGACGCTTTGGACGCCAATTGCTTCCCGCCGTCGCGCCTCTCGGTGATCGCGGTCGTATGCAGCCCGCCGTTCGGGATCGATCAACACTTCGTAGGCTTCCGAAATCCTGCGAAAGGCTTCCGCATTGCCGCTATCCCGATTGTCGGGATGAAACCGCCCCGCTTGAATGCGATAGATGCGGCGGATGGTCTCGACATCGGCATTGGGGCTGACTTGCAGAACTTCGTAATGGTCGACGAACATTGCGCTACTCGGATAGTCGGCAGAATCACAGGCGGTTCTTAGGGCAGTCTAACGAATCCTCCAATCCAGTAGTAGCGCTCGACATTGCCGCACTGGCACGCAGACGCGACCCCTAGAAAAGCCGTTCTGAGCCTCGCTGCCGCAGGTACAGAACTTTGCCGCCTGCCCTGCCGCGCGGATCTTCTCAGGACGGACGGGGACGAACCGCAGCGAGCGGCCGCTAATTTGTTAACCGCTTAGGTTGTCTTCCGCGTCTTGAGGTGCTCACACAAAGAGTTCCGCCCAAAGTAGATAGGGCGCCGGCCCCAAGGCTCTAGCACGCCCGTGAGGGGGCTCGGACGGTCAAGAACCAGATTCACTAACCATAAGATCGGCGCAATCCCGGGGGAATATTAACGCTTGCCGCGAGTTTTTGCTGCCGTGCGGGGCTCGACCAAGTCAACGTGTTGGTGCTGGGGGCTGCAGGGGTTAGGCACTCCTGCCGATAACAAGCCTACAAGGCTTTATGTCCAGTCCTCTAACCGGCAAGTTTCAGGATCACTACGACGTTCTTGGCGTCGACGCCAAATCGGATTTGGAAACCGTTCAGCGCGCCTATAGCAAGCTCTCGCAGAAATACCATCCGAACAATCCTGACACGGGCAATAAAGAGGAGTTCGACGCGGTCAACTATGCCTACGAAGTTCTCTCCGATCCCGCGCTACGGCGGGAGTTCGACAAGCTGAAGGGCATCGCTGAAGGAGAAGGCGGACCGAAGTTCAGCGGGCAGGAGTTCTTCGACGCGCTTGGGCGCGAAACCGGTCTGCGTACAGCCATGCTTTGCGTTCTGTACGACCGCCGGCGCACCAAGCCGTTCACGCCGAGCCTTTCGCTGCGGCACATCGAGAACATCCTGGACGCCACTGCCGAGGAAATGACTTTCGCCATCTGGTACTTAAAGCAGCGGGGCTTTACCGTCAACGACGACAAGAGCAACCTGCAAATCACTGTCGAGGGCATCGACTTCCTCGAAACGAACAAACCCTCGCCCGAGGTGGTGATGCCGTTCATTAAACCCGCGGCGTTGGCTTCCCCCAAAGAGCCCCCGAAGGCGCCGCCCGCCGCGGCGCCCAGTGAGAACGAACCGGCGATTAGCGTGCTCAACCGCGCGCTCACGCTCGCCTGAACGCGGGCCTTCCACTGTGGAGCGTGCCGTCAACTTGCCACTGGCGTGAACCCCGCCCTAACGGGCGGGGCCTGGAGTTTCTACATTTGTGAAACAGAACCCCGCCCTAACGGGCAGGGCTTGCGGGGTATTGTAAACGTACGATAAAGCCCGGCCCGTCAGGGCGTGGTTTCACAGGCTGAAGGCCTGTGCCACTGGCATGAGCAACTTGTTGATGCTCTGTGGCACAGGCCTTCAGCCTGTGGTGAGCGAGACTAACAGTCCCGCACTACCCCGCCCTAACGGGCGGGGCACTACCGGCTGAAAGCCGGTAGGCAGGCAAAGGTGCGTGCGCCACGTGAGTGGAGAGCCCCCATTTGCTACAATTTGTCGTCCTTGAAGACTGACGAAAAATCCGTTAGCTCCTGGCTGGCCTCTCTCGGCCTGCGACTTTCCGACTGGTTCGAGCGCTGGTTCCCCGACGCGTTCGCACTGGCGCTGGTGGCCGTCGCGATCGTGTTCGTGGCGAGCGTGGCCATGGGCAGCCCGGTGGTTCAGACCGCGCAATGGTTCGGCGCCGGGTTCTGGGATCTGGTCGCCTTCACGATGCAAATGACGATGATCATCGTGACCGGCTACGCGGTGGCGACTGCGCCCCCGGTCTATTCGGTGATCCGCCGGATGGCCGGAATCCCGCAATCCGGAAGAGGCGCGGCCGCGTTCGTGGCGCTGTTTTCGATACTCTCCTCGCTGATCTCCTGGAGTTTCAGCCTGATTTTCAGCGGCCTGCTGGCGCGAGAAGTGGCGCATCGAGTCCGGGACGCGGATTATCGCGCCATCGGCGCGGCGGCGTATCTGGGTTCGGGCAGCATATGGGCGCTCGGGTTGTCCTCTTCCGCGGCGCTCATCATGGCTGCGCCAAGCTCCTTGCCGCAATCGATTTTGCGAATCAGCGGAGTCATCCCGCTGAGCCACACGTTGGGACTGTGGCAAAGCTGGGTGATGGGGGCGGTGATCTTTCTGATTTCCATCGTGATCACACACTATTCAGCCCCGGCGCCCGCCCAAGCGCGAAGCATGCAGGACATGGGCGTCAAGTACGAACCGGCCCCGGCCGGCGTCGGCAAGCCGGAAAAACCGGGCGAGTGGCTTGAGTACAGCCCCTTCCTGACCGTGATGGCTTCCGCCATGGGCTTCGCTTACCTCGGCCGTGAAGTCGTGGCGAACGGGCCCGGCGTCCTGCTGGAACTCAACCACTACGTTTTCTTGTTTCTAATCACGGGACTGCTCTTGCACTGGCGGCCGCGTTCTTTCGTTCGCGCCATCGCCGCCTCGGTACCGTCCGCGGCCGGAGTTCTCATTCAGTATCCGCTGTACGCCGGCATTGTGAAGATGATGACCGAATCGGGTCTTTCGAAAGCGGTGGCCCATTTTTTCATTACCATCTCGGACCAGCATACGTTCCCCGTGCTGGTCGGGATCTACTCCGCGATTCTCGGCTTGTTCATTCCCTCCGCGGGCGGAAAATGGCTGATCGAAGCGCCGTATCTGCTGGATGCCGCCAAATCCTTGCAGGTCCATTTGGGGTGGGTGGTGCAAACCTACAACGCGAGCGAAGCGCTGGCGAACCTGATCCATCCGTTTTGGATGCTGCCCCTGCTGGGAATCCTGAACTTGAAAGCGCGGGATATCGTCGGTTACACGACTCTCCAGTTCGTGATCCACGTCCCGGTGGTCCTGTTCCTGGTGTGGGCCCTCAACTACACACTGCGGTATGTAGCGCCGGTTCTTCCTTAGACTATTCTGAGAAGCATGGAAGATTTGACCGGGAAAATCGCGTTGGTGACGGGAGGAGGGCGGGGCATCGGAAGGGCCATCGCACTGAGGCTGGCCCGCGCGGGCTGCGACGTAGCTGTCAACTACCGCGAGCGCAAAGACGACGCGGATACCGCCGCTGCCGAAATTCGGGACATGGGGCGCCGCAGCGCCGTGATTCAGGCGGACGTCTCGCGTAGCGCGGAAGTTGGGCAGCTCGTGGGCGCGGTGGAATCACAACTCGGACAGATCGAGATCCTGGTAAACAACGCGGGCAAAATCCTCATGCAGCCGATCGAGAAAATGCGCGAGGAAGACTGGAACGAGATGATCGCGGTGAACCTCACCTCCTGCTTCCTGATGACCCAAGCCGTTCTGCCGGGAATGCGCACCCGGCGATGGGGGCGCATCATCAATCTTTCGTCGGTGGCAGGCCAGGCCGGAAGCGCCATCGGAGTGGCCTACGCGGCATCGAAGGCCGGAATGATCGGGCTCACGCGCAGCTACGCAAGAGTGCTCGCGAAAGAGGGCGTTACCGTAAACGCGATCGCTCCGGCACTGGTGGTCACCGAGATGGTGGCCTCCAACCCTGCGCTCAAGCCAGACATGATTCCAGTGGGACGCTTCGGTGAGGTTGAGGAAGTGGCCGATGCGGCGCTGCTGCTGGCCGGCAATGGGTACATGACGGGCCAAACCATCAATGTGAACGGCGGGTATTATCTGAGTTGATCCGGCTGGACCTCAAAATCCGCCAGTCGCAGGCCGGTGATTTCGAATTCCCGCAGTATGTGCGCGAACGGCTCCCGTGTGACGACCATCGCTTCCGATATTGGTTTCGATAAAACCTCAAAGGACGTGCTGATGGGACTGATGCTCAGCTCGGCTGCAAACGGCGAATACGAAACTGTTTCTAGAAACAGACTGGACTCGGAAGCGGATGGAGCTGACACCATCCTCGGTGGCGACCGAAATGGATAACGGCACGTTATGGCGGGCTGCGCTGCATATTGCGGTTCATGATCCGCGACAGCGCACACACCCGCGCCCAGAACGGTAATGGGTTCTTTGCCGACCTTGTCCGTTCGCCGGTTGCCGACTAGCGTGAGATACGCCGACCCTCGAAACCTGACGGGGCCGTCCTTGACCGTTCCATAAAAGGTACTGTCGACGGTTGCCAGGATCAATGGCGAGTAGGGCTGGTAAGGGAACGACGTTAGAGGAATTTGGTTCGACGGCCAGACCGTCCCGTCCGGCGCCACAATGCTGACGCTGAATCCATCGACGACGGCGTCCATGCCGTCGGGAACGCCAGTGATCTCAAGCGGGAGCTGGATCTGAACGCTGTCGCCGGTGATGCGCACGCGGGCCAGCGACTTCCTACTGGCGTCGAAGCTGACGTGCAGCAAGGACGGATCGACAGGCTGCTTGGAAAAGCGGGACTGGAGGGTCACGGCGGTCATCAGGGGGATCGACACGCTCCCATAGACCATGAACACGCCCGCAGCCGCCGCAAAGAATCGAGCGGGCCACGTTCTCCTGCGCGCGTATTGCCAGAGCACGACAGCGAATGCAGCGAGAGCGAGCACGATAACTACATAGGAATACCTGATCCAGTCGAGCGGTCCCCATCCGGTCCCGAAGGCCAGCCCGACGCCCAAGAGCGTGACGAGTGTTGCAGATACCAGTTGGACGATTCCACTAGTCAATGCGGAAAGCGCGGCGATTGGCAGCACGAATGCCGCCGTTAACAGCACCTGACTCCAGAAAAGGCCGGGAACTTCTCTCTCCAGCGAAAATCCGTTGGAGTGGATAATGATGGCGTCGGACCCCAGCTTGGGGAGGTTCACAAACACCAGGATGAAGAGCGCTTTCGCTCCCAGCAAGCTTTTCCAGGCATAGGGCCGGGTTAGCCAGAACTGCCGGTCGCCGGGCAGCGCTTCGGCATGAATCACCCGTGAGACTAGAATCCAACCCGCAATGGGGAGGAGCGGAAATCCGAATTGAGTCATAATCAAAATCCGCCCCACAGGCTGGGCGTGGGCCATGTCCCAAATCGTGAACGCCACCACGATCAACAGCGTTACGAGAAGCTCGTAGCGCAGGCACCTCACGTCCTTCTTGAAAATGTGCAAGGTTTGCCGCATATCCTACGCCACCTTTCGGCCCGCTTTCGCGAGGGCCACGAAGATTGCCCGCAGTGGCATCGGGCTCACCGCGATGTGTTGAACGCCGCCAAGAATGCGCCGGATCTCGGCGAAGGTCTGCTCCCGGTGAAACTGGCTGTCGACGAAACGGACCATCACCGGGGAGGCTTCCACGCTCAGCCAGCTCGCCGGCCACTGTGCGGGTGAAGCCGAAGGATCAACGCGCGTGACTTCAATTTCCCGAAAACGGCCGGTGAGCGCCGAGATGTCTTCAGAAAACTGCAATCGGCCGCGGTCGAGATATCCGATATGACTCGCGAAGGTCTCGATCTCGGCCAGATCGTGGGAGGAGATCAGCGTGGTCGCGCCGCCGGCGTTTTCCAGGAGACCCTCGATCAGCTCGTCCCGGACGAGTGGATCGAGCCCTGTGAACGGCTCGTCCAGAACGATCAATCGGGGCCGGTAGGCAAGCGACGAAGCCAGAGCCGCCTTCATCCGCATGCCCCGAGACAGGTGCTTCAGCGTGCGGCCAGTGGGTAGATCGAACTGGCGCAGCAGCTCCGCGGCTCGTGTGTCGTCCCAAGTGGGGTAGAACGGTTTCAGATAGCCGAGGAAGTACTCGACGGTCATCCATTCCGGCATCTCCTGGTTCTCCGAGACATAGCCGATTTGCGTGAAGTCGAAAGGAGCGAGGCGCCGCGAATCGTGACCGAAGACTTCCGCCAGGCCGGAGGTGGGCCGGATCAGATTCATGAAAACCTTGATGGCGGTGGTCTTTCCGGCTCCATTCGGACCCACCAGGCCGTAGACGCCGCCCTCGGGGACGTCCAGGTTCAGCCGATCGAGGGCTACGGTACCGCGGAATCGCTTCGAAAGATCGATCGCGCGTAGGATGCCGCTCATGCTTTACCTCCATCCAGTCGCTTCCAGTGGCGCGCCACGGCTACCGTCACATCGTCGAGGCTCAGGCCCAGCTTCTTAGCTTCGACCACCAGTTGTTCGAGTTCCTTCTTGAGCAGGTTGCCGCGCTCGGCCGCCGTCGATGGGGCGCGCCCGGCTACCACCGTGCCGATCCCGGAGCGGACCTCGAGGATTCCATCCGCCACCAGGTGCGTGACCACCTTGTGCGCCGTATTGGGATTGATTTTGAAAGCCTTGCTGAGGGCCCGTACGGAAGGGAACGGATCGCCGGGCCTCAGCTGGCCGGAGACCAGCGCCTTTTTGGCCGCATACACGACCTGCTCGTAGAGTGAGACGCCCGGCTCAAACGACAGGCGGAAGGGGATCACTACTGTATTATAACAGCTAGTACACCGTCACTCCTGGATCGTTGCGGTCTCGGAAGGGCCAAGCACATTCGGCAGCTTCTTTGGATGCGCAAAAGGGGGACTGGCTCGAATTTCGCCGTCTTTGCGAAATTCGAGCCTGTACCCTTTTTGCCCCGTTT
>JBGPHB010000120.1:0-8725 GCA_041484155.1 Bryobacteraceae bacterium | reverse complement strand
CTCACATCGCCGCGCACCGCGCGCGTAGCCGTGATCTGCCCGAATTGCGAGGACGTGATCTGATACACCGGTTGCGTAAAATTCGGATGGTTCATAATGTTGAACACTTCCGCGCGGAACTGCAAGCCGATCCGCTCCGTGATCCTGGTGTTCTTGGCGGCGGAAAGGTCCAGGTTGAGCAGTCCCGGCGCGGTCAGGATATTGCGGCCGACGTTGCCGAATCCGGTGGGCTGGATGGAGAACGCGGCTTTATTCACGAACTGCGCCGGCGTCGGGTTGTCGACGTACAGCGGCTGGCCCGGGACCAGGTTGGGCCGGTCGAACGCTAAGAGGCTGCCCTTGGTATCGGTGGTAGCTATGACCGGGCTGAACGGACTCCCTGTTTGAGTGCTCAGGATCGGCGACATGCTCCAGCCTTCGACCACGCGCTTCAACAGGTTGCTGTTGGCCTTGAAGGGCAACTGGTACAGGCCGCTGAATATAAAGCGGTGCCGCGCGTCGAAATCGGATAGCGCGCGCTCCAGCTTCCAATTTCGAAAATCCTGTATCTGCGGATTGGCGCTTCCCACGGAATTGGTGTCGATGGATTTCGAGAAGGTATAGTTCGTGGAGAAGGTCAAACCCTTCGCCAGGCGCTTTTCGGCCGAAAGCCACAGCCCGTTGTAACTCGAGCTGGCCGCCGACTCGTTGACATTGATACTGCTGAAAGCGGCGATGGGCCGCACGCCGTTGATGCCTTGGTTGTAGTCGCCGGTGATCCGCAGATGGCGGCCCTGGCTACCCACGTACGCGGCTTGAATCACCGTTCCCAGCACCTGCCGCTGGACGTTAACGTTGTAGCTGAGCACGCGTCCGCTCTTGAAGTTCGGATCGACCGCCTGAAGCGCGCTGCCCGTGCCCGGAGGGACGGCGAACGGATTCGTAACACTGATATTGCTGGTATTCGTTACCGCTGTCGAAAACGGCGGGTTCGAACCCAGGTTCGAAACCAGGTTGGTGACCGGCTGATCGTAGTAGAAGCCGGCGCCCGCGCGTATCACCGTCTTGCCGGCGCCGGTGGGATCGAAGGCGAAACCGATGCGCGGCCCGAAGTCGTGGAGGTCCCGCGCGTAAACCCGGTCGACTCCGTTTGTCCCGACCTGGGTCAGCTTGATCTGGGTGAAGTCGAAGACCGACAAGCGATTGTGGATCTCGCTCGGCGGGCCGTTGTACTCCCAGCGCAGGCCCAGGTTCAGAGTAAGGCGCGCGTTGATCTTGACGTCGTCCTCGACGAATAAACCCGTAGCACTGGCGCGCAGCGCGGGCGTGGCCGCAAGCGCCGTCTCCTGCGCCAGCGTGGGCGTGCCTGCGATAAATGCCGCCACCGTTCCGAAGGTTAGAAGGCCGCCGGTTCCTTGGGCGATGTTGTTGTTGCGGAAGCGGCGGAACTCTCCGCCGAACTTGACCGACTGGTGGCCGTGAACCCAAGAGAAGGTATCGGTGTACTGGAAGGTGGTGTCACCGCGTCCCTGTGGGAAGCCGTTGATGCCACCGAAGGTGAAAGTCCCTGGTACGGTGATCTGCGGGAACACGCTCGAAGGCGAGGTTATGCCGAAGGCGGACGGGGTCTGCGAGAAGTCCTGCTGGAACAAGATATGGACGCGATTCAGACCCGCGTGAAATTCGTTGGTGAGCGTGGGCGAAAACACGTGGGTTTCGCCGATCGCGAAGAAGTAGCGCCTGGCCGGACGGCTGTCGCCAAACCCAGGTAAATTGTTGCCTTGCAGCGTAGGCTCGGTGCGCTCGTCGCGATTGGAAATGAAGGTGCCGAACAGCGCATCGCGAGTTCCGAAATTATGGTCGATGCGGCTCGTGAACTGGTTGAGGATCCGGCGCCGCGATGCGCTCCCCAGGAAGCGGGACCCGGTGGCGTCGTTGGCTTGCGGAACCAGCGCCAGCAACTTTAGCATTACCGGGTTGGTGATCTGGGAGCGCTGCGCCGCGCTCAACACCAGCGTGTTGAGCGATGTGAACTCGCGGCCTTGCCGTCCTTCGTACGAAGTGAAAAAGAAAGTGTGGTTCTTCACGACGGGGCCGCCCACCGAATAGCCGAAAACATTGCGCTTGAACGGCGGAATGGGAGCGTCGCCGCGGTCGAAGTAATTCTTGGCGTCGAACTTGTCGTTGCGCACAAACTCGAACGCAGTCCCGTGGAAGCTGTTGGCGCCGGACTTGGAAACGCCGTTGACGATGATGCCCGCGTTGCGGCCGTACTCGGCCGAGAACGCGTTGGTCTGCACCTTAAACTCCTGGATCATGTCGACGTTGGGCTGAAAAGTGATCTGGTTCTGCACCATGTCGCTGATGTTGATGCCGTCGAACAGGTAGTTGGTGGAGTCCTCGCGCGAGCCGCTGGCGTTGATGCCGGAAATTCCGATGCCGCTCGGCACTGCCAGGAAGGTGCGATTGTTCGTGCTGGGCGCCACTGTGCCCACTTGCATCAGCGCCAGATCCAGGAAAAACCGCCCATTGAGGGGGATTTCCGCGATCTTCTCGCTGGTGACCACCGTACCCAGGCTGGATGTTTCGGTCTGTACGCCGATGGGGGTTGACTCTACCGTCACCACGGTGCTCGCCTCGCCGACCTGCAGGACGGCATCGGCGCGTGTTCGTTGTGCCACGTCCAAGGCGAGGCCCACTTGTTCAAAGCTCTGGAACCCGCTCTTCTGGACCTTAAGTGAGTAGGTGCCCGGCCGCAAGAACGGGAATTCGTACAGGCCCGACGAATCCGTGGTCCCGGTTTGGGCCACGCCCGAGGCGGTGTTGGTCAGCGTTACCGCCGCTCCGGGAACAAGTGCACCCTGCGGGTCCTTGATGGTGCCCACCAAGGCCGCGTTCTGCGCCGCCAGCGGCGCCGCCACAACCACAACCAATACTAACCCTCTGAAGATGGAACGAAGGTTCCCCATAACGCCTCCTGCGAACGAAAAGTAGTTTTCCGAGCTAACCCTAACACAGGCTCTCTTGCACCAACCCGGGGGCAAGAAACGTGAGCGTATGGTGATTATACTCCTATTCATCGAATTGTGATCCACCAAAAGCGCCAGGGGGTGCGCGTCACTAGAATGACGGCGGTCCGGAAGTTTCTGAAGTTCGCGGCTGTCTTGGCGTACACGTACGCACGGGGCTGCAATATCGGCACCGCCGCCGGGGTTTCTACATTTCTGCATAGAACCCCGCCCTTACGGGCAGGGCTTTGTCGTAGGTTTACAACACCGCGCAAGCCCTGCCCGTTAGGGCGGGGTTCTGTTCCAGGTCGGTCCGGAGCAGATATATTGTGGGCGCGAAACAATGACACCACGAAATGTTGCAGAAGCCCGGCGGCAGGACGCCGCTACGGCGTCCGTCAGACGCGGACGCCGGGCGGAATTGGGCCGAATGGCGATTGACACTTCCCGTACCCGTGCCATACACTTGAAACCGCATGGGTACCGCGTCGGGTGGAACTCGCGTATTGCAAGGAGAAACGACCCGGAACCGAATTCTTAAGACCGCGATGGACCTCGCGTCCCGGCACGGTCTGGATTCTCTTACCATCGGCGAATTGGCCAAAGAACTGGACCTGAGCAAGAGCGGCCTGTTCGCTCACTTCGGTTCCAAAGAGGAGCTGCAGATCGCGACCATCGAGGCGGCCGAGAAAGTGTTTGGCGGCGCCATTGTGAAACCCGCCGAAACCAGTCCGCCCGGATTATGCCGCCTTAGCGCCTACCTTGAGAACGACATCCGCTATCTTGAGGACCGGGTCTTCCCGGGAGGCTGTTTCTTCGCGGCTGCGGCGGCGGAGTATGACGACCGCCCGGGACGCATTCGCGATCGCATCGCCCTCAGTATAGGCAAGTGGCGTGATCTGCTGACCCAGCAGGCTCGGATCGCGTCGGAAAATGCCGAACTCATCCCCAGCGTCGATCCCTTTCAACTGGTCTTCGAACTGAAAGCTTTTATCCACGAAGCCAACTTCAACCACCAACTTCTGCACGATGAAGATGTCCACGTCCGGGCTCGCCGGGGCATCCGCGATCGCCTCTGGAACGCGGCCAGTGAGTTCGGCCGACGCGCCCTGGCTCCCTCGCTAGAAAAGTCTTGACAGCACGATCGTTCGTACCCATAATATTAGTACGAACGATCGTTCTATGAGATATTGTCTACTTGCTCTCACCTTCAGTTTCCTGGCACCAGGGCAGGAGGTTGGTTCAAGAACCGACCTGGAAACCCAATACCGTCAGGCCATCCGGGCGTTGGAAGCCGCTGGACCATCAGTGGATTTGTCAAATGTTTTGAATGGGTTAGCCGCCGTATACTACGAGCAGCATGTCTACAGTCGCGCCGAGAAGCTCAGCCGGTCCGCTCTGGCGGTTGAGCAATCGCTTGCGGCTCCTCGCGAGACCGAGATCGCGCGCCGCTTGAATAACATCGGCGCCGCCTGTATGGCGCAGGGCAAAATGCGAGAAGCGTCGAGCCTGGTGCGGGCCTCGCTTAGGATCTATGAACGCTCTGACGAAACCACTGACAGAGCCTTTGCGCTCAATAATCTCGGCGTCCTGGAGCTCAAAGCTCACCGAAACGCCGACGCGTCGGCGCACTTCCGGCATGCCGCGAATCTCCTGCAGAATGACCCCGCCGATCTCGCCACCCACCTCGCAAATCTTGCGGAGGCCCAACTCGCGCTCGGTATGACGCGGGACTCTCTCGAATCGTGGTCTCGAGCTCTGGCTTTGGTAGAGGCAAACGGGAACACGAAGGATCGCAACTATGGATCAATGCTGGACCTTTACTCCAAGGCGCTCGCGCGCGCGGGACGTAAGGCACAGAGTGTCGAGGTCCGCCGCCGTGGACGGGCGATTCTCGATCAACCTCCGTCCGCGGCGGCTTACACCATCGATCGGGCGGATTTTCGCTGATCTCGATTCACAGCTTGAATCGTCAAGACGCGAGATAATGACTCTGTGCCGACTGTGCCTCGCGGATTAGTGGATCAAACCAGGATCAGGGCCGGAGTCCAGAGGGCGAAGCGCCACCTTGGGGCGGACGTCATACGCATTATGTGCAGCTTCACCACGGACTGGACTGGCGAGGAGTCGCTTTTCTTCAGAATCCCACTCTCCGATCGAGCTAGTCTCCTCGTGAAATAAGTCTCAGATTACGGGCGCGACCCCGCCCTAACGGGCGGGGCCTGGAGTTTCTACATTTCTCGACTGAACCCCGCCCTGA
The DNA here is from genome assembly GCA_041484155.1 of Bryobacteraceae bacterium. Taxonomy (GTDB): domain Bacteria; phylum Acidobacteriota; class Terriglobia; order Bryobacterales; family Bryobacteraceae; genus Palsa-187. The sequence goes on along the minus strand of JBGPHB010000120.1, from coordinate 3,478 downwards.
CGGGCAGGGCTTTGCGGGTTTGCGCCCGTCCACGGCGTTCGTCAAACCACGCCGGAAAGCCCCGCCCGTTAGGGCGGGGTTCCGGTGAGTAATGAAGAAACTCCAGGCGTAGGCCACTAGTGCGTCATCGCGTACACGATATAGTTCACTCCGATGCGGATTCCCAACGCTGAGAACTTTTCCTGATAGTTGGGGTCGTCCGCCCATTCCCAGGAATCGCCCGTGTCCGAGTTAAAGGACATGGCGACCATCAGTCTGCCCCGGTCGTCATAAATGCCGCGCCAATGCGCCTCGCAGCCTTCGCATTTATAGGTCACGCCAGTTTGAACATACCGCGCGCCCGGAACCTGGTAGCGATCGTCCAGATCGTAGATCGTATGAAAGACCGCCGCGCTGTTCTCCAGTTCCACGATCTGCCGGTCCGGGAAAACGCGTTTGATGCTATGCTCGAAGATCTCCCAGTCCTGCTCGCCCCAGAAGTCATCGACCCAGAAAAAACCGCCGCGCAGCAGGTAGTCGCGAAGCTTGTCCGCCTGGGAGTCGGTCAAATTCCAGCGTCCCACTTGAACCGCGTACAGCCACGGCCAGTTGTAAACATCGTCACCGTCGTCCAGATTCACCGGCTGCTCGACGGAGCGCACGTGGATTCGCGTGAGCCGCCGCACGGCCTGGTTGAAATGGCGGTCCGCACGCGGATAATCCTGGGTCCACATGGAATACCCGTGCGTCCAGTCTCCGCTACCTGAATTCCCAAAGCCCCGGAAAGCGCCGCGGACTTGCGGATACATCAGGCGTGCGAAGACCCACTCGGACTTCTCCTGCCAGTCCGGGGGCAGGGGGAAATCCCCGTACTCGACGCCGGGATATTGGCGGAACGGGCGCTGGAAGGCAAACAGGCCGACCGCGCTCGACAGAAGCCACAGCGCTTTCCGGAAACTCATACGCGAGCCCGTCAAACCGCTCCGTAAGACGTGTGAAAAAATGCTTCGACTACCTTCCGGCAGACGAAACCGTCTGCCCCACCTTGCCCCTCAATGTTTTGCGAAGGCGTGGGGCAGGCGGTTTCGCCTGCCATCTGATTTTTTCACACCTTCATACACTTACCTTACCGAGCGGTTGTTCCTAGTTCAAGAAATACGTCCGATACAGCGTATCCCGCTGCTTGGGGATAAACCCAGCGTCGCGGATCAGTCGACGCAACTCCTCTTCCGTGGCCCGGTGATGAGCCCCTGCGGCGCTCACGACGTTTTCCTCGATCATGATGCTGCCTACATCGTTCCCGCCGAAGCGCAGGCCGAGCTGACAGGTCTTCAACCCTGGCGTCACCCAGGACGACTGGATGTTCAAGATGTTCTCGAGATAAAGCCTCGAAAGTGCAAGCATCTTAAGGTATTCGACCGCCGTGGCTTCTTCTTTGACGAACCGCCCAAGCGACGTGTTTTCGCGTTGGAAACTCCACGGGATGAAGGCCGTGAAGCCGCCGGTTTCCTCCTGGATCTGGCGCACGATATCGAAGTGATTCATGCGCTCTTCAATGGTTTCGCCGGTCCCGAACATCATGGTCGCGGTGGAGCGCATGCCCAAGGAATGACAGGCGCGATGCACGTCGATCCAATCTTGAACCGAAGACTTCAGGCGGCTGATCCGGTGGCGCACTGCATCGTCCAGGATTTCGGCGCCGCCGCCGGGCAGGGAATCGAGCCCCGCGTCTTTCAGGCGCGCGAGCGTATCGTGCAGGCTCAGGCCGCTGACCTTCGCGATGTTCGTGATCTCCGGCGCGGAAAAACAATGGCACCAGATATCGAAGCGCTGTTTGATCGACCGCAGCAGATCCTCATACCATTCGATCTTCAGATCCGGATGCAGGCCTCCCTGCATCAGGATTCCAGTGCCGCCCAGCGCGATGGTCTCTTCGATCTTCGCGAAGATCGTTTCCTTCGGGTGGAGATAACCCTCGCGATGGCCCATGGGACGATAAAAAGCGCAAAAGCTGCAATATTCGGTGCAGAAGTTCGTGTAGTTGATGTTGCGATCGATGATGTAGCTGACCACGCCTTCCGGGTGCAGCTTGCGGCGGACGGCGTCGGCGGCCATGCCAAGGCCGATCAGGTCGTTGCCGTGGAACAGGTCGATCGCTTCCGCGCGCCTCATCATGCGGGAATGCCTCCCGAGATCGCGACTCCTGGAACCATCACGGTATCCAAAGCCGTCGCGCGCTTCAGATATTCGGCGAGGCCTTCGGCGTGCCGTGGACCGAATTCGAAGACGATATGCCCGGTAAGGTAGCGGCGCACCAGCGGCTCGGCCAGTTTTCTGGACGCCGCTTCCCGTGGAATGATTTCGTCGATGTGATCCAGCCCGTAGCGGCAAGAATCGGCAAGCGCCTGTCCAAATGGCCGGCGGACGGCCTCTTTCCTGCCGGCCCACATGGCGAACACCATCGGCAATCCGGTCAGCGAAGTCCACTCCGCGCCCAGGTCCAGCGTTTCGAACGGCAGCGCCGCCGGGTCGATGTGCAGCGCCGCATCGCCGATCAGCAGAGCGGCGTCGGCCGACCCCAGCATGGAAGCGAGCTCCGGAGGCTGCGAGAACAAGCGTGGTTCGGCGCCGAACTTCTCCGCCAGAATAATGCGCGACAACATCACCGAGGTGCGCGATCCGGAATCCGTGGCGAGCGTCTTGATCTCGCGGCAAGGAACCTTCGAGACCAGCAGAATGCTGCGCACGGGGCCCACCGACGAAATGCCGATCCCCGGAAAATAATCGAGTTTCTGGCGCGCCATCTCGATCACCGGCACGATGCCGAGATCCGCTTCGCCCGACGCCAGCTCATCCGCGCATCGCGACGGAACGGCAAAACGGAGGTCGAAAACCGGCTGCAAGGCAGCGTCCTGAAGCAAACCCCACACCAGCGGGACCGTGTTCAAATAGCTGACCGCGCAGACGCACGGTTTACGGGCTGAATCCGTGGGAAGCAAGCTTCTAGTCTATCAGTTTGATCGGGTCCCGAAGCCCGTCTGCGTTACGTCTTGCGTTACGTTTTACGAGGGCATCTGCCGGGTCAACCGATGGCGATCCGCCTGGGATCAGGGCCTATTGCAGGCGTAAGGCGCCGCCGATAACAATACTGTGTGTTCTGGTTTTCGGAGCGTGGATGCTTACTCATGGCTTCCGTGAAAGCCACCAAGCATCTTAGCGCTCGAACAACCCACGACGAAACCATTCGAAGGATCAAGTAATCACGAGAAGGGTGTGCTACCTGAATCGCCATCAGTGCGATTAAAGGAGAAGACCGGAAATGATCAGGGCTATCTTAATTAGTACGAGCGCTGACGAGGCGTTAAACGAAGAATTGGCCACCGCGATCGAGGACACGCCGGAAATCGAGGTGGCCCGCATCTTCAAAACCTATCCGACTTTAGATGACCTCTTGCGGTCCATACGCTTGCACAAACCCGACTTCCTGCTTCTTTCCGTG